>NZ_JBSGDD010000063.1:0-45943 GCF_053602195.1 Kitasatospora sp. NPDC004531
GTCATGACCTCGAACAGGTTGCCCGCCGGGTCGGTGAAGTACAGGCCCCAGGCGCACAGGCGGTCTCCGCGCTGAAGCCCCAGGCGGGGCTGGCGTCCCAGGGGTTGTCCTCGACGTCGTTGGTGGCGTACGCGTACCCGGCGCCGCGGGCGAACGCGGTGCCGAGGGCGGTCTGCATGGCGGCGGCGTCGGGGGTGGCGTGGATCAGGTGCCAGTAGGAGGTGCCGTCGGGGTCGAACCCGGCGCCGGAGTAGTAGCCGGCGGTCAGGTTGAAGACGTTGCCGCCGAGGTAGTGGTTGACGTAGTTGTCGTAGGTGCCCTCGAAGGTGACGAAGGTGTCGGCGGTGCGCTTGCCGGGCTCCAGGAAGCAGTCCTGGACGGCGGTGCCGGGGTTGTTCACCACCAGTTCCTGCGCTGCCGGGTCGATGGAGTGGACGATCGCCTGCACCTGCTGGCGCAGGTCGAGGTAGTAGTCGCGTTCGACGTTGTTCGCACCGCAGTTGCGGCTGCTGGTGTCGAAGAAGATGCCGTCGACGTGCAGCTTCCCGTCGGCGGTGACCAGGTAGTTGCGGACGTCGTTCAGCACGGCGGCCTTGTCCCGGGTGGCCCACGCGGTGTGCACGTAGCCGAGCACCTTGGTGTGCTCGCCGGCGGCGGTGGTGCGGGCGCGCAGCCCGTCGGCCTGGGCCTGCCAGGAGGCGTTGAACGGGTCGAGGCCGTTGTTCGGGTTGAGGATGACGATCGACGGTGCGGGCTGCGCGGCCTGGACGTCGAGCAGCATCGGCTCGTTCGGGTGGACGTACGCCGGGACGCCGATCTCCAGACCGCGCGTCGTGGTGGTGGCGCCGGCCTGCGGTGCGGCGGTGGCGCCGACGGCGAGCAGCGAGCCGAGGAGCAGGGCGGTGAGCCCCTTCGCGCGGATGCGCATGCGTGGTTCCCCCAATGCTGGGCGGGCGCCCCCCTGGCGCCGCACGGGCATGCTAACCGCAGACGGGTGTGCGGAGGCCGGATATCGGAGATCATCCGGAGCGGGGTACCGGCGACCGGACGACCGGTCGGCGCAGGGGTGTCCGTCGAGCGGGCGGATCGGCTGGGCCGATCGGGTGAAAGGGGGTCATTTCGATTCGCGCCGCAGTGATGTGCCCACATCCTGTCGGATCAACTGCTCGGTATGCGTACTCCCCTTCGTTCGGGACGGATCGCCTCCGTCCTGGCGCTGCTGGCCGGCTCGCTGCTGGGCAGCGGTGCTCTGGCCCCGCCGGCGCACGCCGCGATCTCGTTCACCAAGACCGTCGACAAGTCCACCGCAGCGCCGGGGGAGAACGTCACCTTCACCCTGCAGTACACCTGCTCCGTGCAGGAGTGCGTGGGCGGCCGCATCACCGACACGCTGCCCGCCGGGCTGGAGTTCGTCGGCTGGTCGCCCGACCCCACCACCGTGGACGTGGCCAACTCGACCGTGCCGGCCGCCGGCAGCACGGGCGGTGCGCTCGACATCCACCTGCTCGACCTCAGCCCGGGCACCACGGCCACCATCACCGTCGTCACGCGCTTCCCCAACTTCACGACGGCGAACGGCACTTCGGCCGCCAACACGGCGCAGCTGACCGCCCAGGGCGAGACCCCGCAGAGCAGCTCCGCCACCGTCACCGCGCAGGTCGAACCGGTCTACGACGTCACCAAGGGCGTGCAGACCGCCAGCGCCGACGGACGGACCGTCACCTACCAGTTCAGCGCCTGCTCCACGGCCGGCCCGAACGTCGACCTGGACGCCAGCCGGCTGCTGGACACCCTGCCGGCCGGCGCCGTCGTCGACACCGGACGGTCGCCCGGCTGGACCCAGGTCGGGCCCGGCCCGAACACCTGGAGCTACGACATCGGCGAGTTCCGGGCCGCCAACGGCCAGCCGGGCTGCCGGATCCCGGGCGTGCTGGTGGTGAACTACCCGGACCCGCCGTTCGCGGCCGGCACCACCTCCACCAACCACGTCGAACTGCTCGGCGACCCGCTCGGCGCCGAACCGGAGCGGGGCCTGTCCACCGCCGACGCCACCACCGGCGTCTTCCAGGAACCCGGCACCGGCGTCGAGGTCACCGCCGCCAAGTCCTGGGGCGAGCACAGCGTCTCCGGCGACCTGAACAGCTTCAGCCTGTTCGCCACCAACGCCTCGGCGCCCGCCACCTCGCTCACCATGACCGACCCGGGCACCGGCACCACCGAGGGCCTCTACAACTGGCTGTTCCCGCAGACCGTCCAGCTCGACGCGTGGAACCCGCCCGGCATCGTCCTCACCTTCCAGTACCGGCTGAACGGCGACCCGACCTGGCTGACCTTCACCCCCGGCACCCCGTTCGACGGGTCGAGCACCCGGCGGATCACCTTCGCCGAGGGCGCCGGCGACCCCGCCAACGACGAACTCGGCCTGCCCGCCGGCCGCTGGCTGGACGGGCTGCGGCTGACCTGGAACGGCCCGCTGCCCACCGGCTGGTCCCCGGGCGGCGGCGTCCAGGTCGTCACCCAGGTCGTCACCCCCGGCCACGACGGCCGCCCCGCACCCGAGCTGCTCACCAACTGCGTCGACAACACCGCCACCGACGGCGTCACCACCTCCGCGGCCACCGGCTGCGCCGAGACCACCGTCGCCGCCGCCACCAACCTCGGCGCGTCCAAGACCACCGTCGCCGGGGCCGTGACCAACGCCGGCGGCCGCGCCACCTTCGAGGTCGTCCCCTACAACCGCAGCGGGCGCGCGCTGGACCGGCCGCTGGTGCTGTACGACGTGCTGCCCGCCGGGCTGGTCTACGTGGAGGGCTCGCTGCGCCCCAGCCCCGGCTACCCGGACGCCAAGCTCCCGGAGTCCGTGGAGGTCACGCCCGGTGCGGACGGCGCCCAGATCATCAAGATGACCTGGCCGGCCGGCGCGCCCGACATGACGTACCTGAACGACGCGCTGGCCTACCGGGTGCAGTTCGACGTGCAGGTCGCGGCCAGCGTCCGGGCCGGGACGCTCACCAACCAGGTGTTCGTCACCGCCGACCGGCCGACCGTGCCCGTCGCCTGCTACTACAACGGCACCAGCACGGGCGTCCCCGACACGCTCGACCTGAACGGCGACGGCGACCGCACCGAGACCATGTGCCACGCCGCCTCGAACGTCGAGGTGCAGGTGCCGAGCGTGCTGCGCTCCTACAAGGAGGTGCAGGGCGACCTGGACTCCGGCTTCGGGCCGATGGGTGCCGCGACCCCCGGCGGCCGGGCGTCCTACCGGATGACCGTCCGCAACGACTCGCCGGACCCGGTCACCGAGTTCCTCGCCTACGACAAGCTGCCGACGCCCGGTGACGGCTACGTGCTGACGCCCTCGGCGGCCCGCGGCAGTGCCTGGGCGCCGTCGCTGAGCAGCCCGATCACCAGCTCCGACCCGACCGTGACGGTCGAGTACACCACCGACAAGCACCCGTGCGTCCCTGCCGTGCTGCCGCCCGCCTCCGACCCCGGCTGCAACCCGAACGCGGTGTGGACGGCGGCCTTCCCCGGGCCGGGCGTCGCCACCTGGTTCCGGATCGGGCGCCCCGGCACCCTCGCGCCCGGCGAGTCCTTCACGCTGGAGTGGCCGATGGTGGTGCCGTTCGACGCGCCGGACGCGGCGTACGCCTGGAACTCCTTCGCGTACACCGCCACCGACGCGACCGGCCGCCAGCTGCTGCCCGCGGAACCCGCCAAGGTCGGCGTGGCCGTGGAACGGACCGCCGCGTCCGAGAATGCGCTCGGCGACTTCGTCTGGGACGACCTCAACCACGACGGCGTCCAGCAGCCCGGCGAGCCCGGCGTCCAGGGCGTGCACGTGGCCCTGCTGGACGGCAACGGACAGCCCGTGCGCGACTTGAACGGCAACCCGGTCACCGCGGTCACCGACGCGAACGGCCACTACCTGTTCGACAACCTGCCGGACGGCGCCTACCAGGTGCACTTCGACCTCACCACGATCCCCAAGGACGCCAAGGTCACCGTCCGGCACGCGGGCTCCGACCCGGCGCTCGACTCCGACGCCGACCCCGCCACCGGCCTGACCCAGACCGTCACCCTGGCGGGCGGGCAGCGCGACCTGGACCTGGACATGGGCCTTGTCCTGCCGGCCACCAGCCCCTCGCCGTCCCCGTCCCCGTCGCCGTCCACCTCGCCCTCGGCCTCGCCGTCACAGGGCCCGGAGCCCTCGGCGTCGCCGTCCGCCGAGCACAGCGGTGAGGGCGGCAGCCTGCCGCACACCGGCACCGACCTGCCGGGCGGCGTGCTCGCCGCGGTCGCGGGCGTGCTCACCGTCGGCGGCACCGTGCTCTGCGCGGTGACGTACCGCCGCCCCCGGCGCCGCCACTGACCGGGCGGCGCGGAACGGCCGCGGGCCGGAACCTCCTCGGAGGTTCCGGCCCGCGGCCGTGTGCGGGTCAGGCCTTCGGCTGCTGCTGCGTGATGCAGTGGATGCCGCCGCCGTTGGCGAAGATCTCGCGGGCGTCGACCAGCTCGACGGCGCGGCCCGGGTAGGCCTTCTCCAGGACGGCCTTGGCCTGCTGGTCGCGCGGGTCGTCGAAGGCGCACAGCACGACGACGCCGTTGGCCACGTAGTGGTTGATGTAGGAGTAGTCGACCGGCTCGCCGTCCTCGTCGAACAGCACGGTGGGGGCCTGGAGTTCGATGACCTCCAGGGTGCGGCCGCGGGCGTCGGTGGCGGAGCGCAGCAGGTCGGCGAGCTCCCGGCAGACCGCGTGGTCGGGGTGCGCCGGGTCGGGCTGCGCGTGCACCACGACGGTGCCGGGGCGGACGAAGGCGGCGACGATGTCGATGTGCCCGCGGGTGCCGAACTCGTCGTAGTCGCGGGTCAGTCCGCGCGGCAGCCAGATCGCCTTGGTGGTGCCGAGGTACGCGTGCAGCTCGGCCTCGACCTGCTCGCGGGTCCAGTCGGCGTTGCGGCCCTCGCCGAGCTGCACGGTGTCGGTGACCAGGACGGTGCCCTCGCCGTCCACGTGGATGCCGCCGCCCTCGTTGATCAGCCGGGAGGCGAAGCGCCGCACCCCGGCCAGCTCGCTGACCTGCTCGGCGATGTGCTGGTCGTGCTCCCAGCGGGCCCAGGACTGGGCGCCCCAGCCGTTGAACACCCAGTCGGCGGCGGCCAGTTCGCCCTTGTCGTCGAGCAGGAAGGACGGGCCGATGTCGCGCATCCAGGCGTCGTTCAGCGGGCGCTCGACGATCTCCACCTCGGGGGAGAGGTACGGGCGGGCCTGCTCGCTCTCGCCGGTGTTGACCACCAGGGTGACCGGCTCGTGGCGGACGATCGTGTTGGCGACCTCGGCCCAGGCGCGGCGGGCCGCGTCCAGCTGCTCGGCGCCGTCGAAGGTCGGGTTCGGGGTCGGGAACGCCATCCAGGTGCGCTCGTGCGGATGCCATTCGGCGGGCATCCGGAAGCCGAGCGAGGCGGGGGTGGGGGAGGTCATGAGGGGCAAGTCCTAAGGGAGTGAGGGGAGTTCACAGGAAGTACAGGCGGCTGAGGGAGACCGAGTCGGCGGGCGCGGAGCGCAGCGGCTCGCCGTCCAGCGAGACCAGGCCGGTCGCCGAGACGTCGACCTGCCCGATCCGGCCGTTGCGCAGCATCGAGCGCGGGCCGATGCCCCGGGTGCCGCGCACGCCCACCCGCCGCCTGCGGGTGGGCAGTTGGTCCCCGGCCACGTCCAGGTAGGCGGAGTCGGCGGCGGCCTGGGCGACGAACGCCACCGAGAGGTCGGCGGCGGTGGCGCCGTGCGCGCCGAACTGCGGTCCCAGCACCAGGGGTTCGCACCGGTCGGTGGAGGCGTTCGGGTCGCCCACCACGCCGTACGCGGGGAAGCCGGCCTTCAGCACCAGCTGCGGCTTGGCGCCGAAGTGGTCGGGGCGCCACAGCACGATGTCGGCCAGCTTGCCGACCTCGATCGAACCGACCTCGTGCGAAAGCCCGTGCGCGATCGCCGGGTTGACGGTCAGCTTGGCGATGTAGCGCAGCACCCGCTCGTTGTCGTCGCCGCCCTCGGCGGTGCCGTACGAGCCGGCGCCGTCCAGCGGGCCGAGCTCGGCCTTCATCTTGCCGGCCATCGCGAAGGTGCGGCGCACCGTCTCGCCGGCCCGGCCCATGCCCTGGGCGTCGGAGGAGGTGATGCCGATGACCCCGAGGTCGTGCAGCACGTCCTCGGCGCCCATGGTGCCGGCCCGGATCCGGTCGCGGGCCATCGCGGCGTCGCCCGGCAGGTCCGGCTTGAGGTCGTGCGCGGAGACGATCATGTCGTAGTGCTCGCCCAGCGCGTCCCGGCCGAACGGCAGGGTCGGGTTGGTGGAGGAGCCGATCACGTTCTCCACGCCGGCCATCTTCAGCACGTTCGGCACGTGGCCGCCGCCGCAGCCCTCGATGTGGAAGGCGTGGATGGTCCGCCCCTCCAGCACCGCGAGGGTGTCCTCCACCGACAGGCACTCGTTCAACCCGTCGGTGTGCAGCGCCACTTGGACGTCGTACTCCTCGGCGACCCGCAGCGCGGTGTCCAGCGCCCGGGTGTGCGCGCCCATGTCCTCGTGCACCTTGAAACCGGACGCGCCGCCCTCGGCCAGCGCCTCCACCAGCGGCGCCGGGTCGGAGGACGAACCCCGGCCCAGGAAGCCGATGTTGACCGGCCAGGCGTCGAAGGCGTTGAACGCGTGCCGCAGCGCCCACGGCGAGTTGACGCCGACGCCCCAGACCGGGCCGAACTCCTGCCCGATGATGGTGGTCACGCCGGAGGCCAGGGACGCCTCCATGATCCGCGGCGACAGCAGGTGGACGTGGGTGTCGATGGCGCCGGCGGTGGCGATCAGGCCCTCGCCGGAGACGATCGTGGTGCCGGTGCCGACCACCACCTCCACGCCGTCCAGGGTGTCCGGGTTGCCGGCCCGGCCGATCGCCGAGATCCGGCCCGCCCGGATGCCGATCGAGGTCTTCCGGATGCCCTGCACCGCGTCGATCACCAGCACATTGGAGATCACCACGTCGCAGGTCTCGCGGACCGCGGCCGGCTTGAGGTGCAGGCCGTCGCGGGCGGTCTTGCCGAACCCGGCGAGGAACTCGTCGCCCGGCGCCTGCGAGTCCGACTCGACCCGGACGATCAGCCCCGAGTCGCCGAGGCGGACCCGGTCGCCGGCCCGCGGGCCGTGCACCGAGATGTAGTCGTGCGGGGAGATGGCGCTCATGCTTGGCCTTCCTTCACTGCTCGGGCTGCGCGTCGTCGAACTCGGTCAGGTAGCCGGTCGCCCGGGCCTTGGCCAGCGCCGCGTCCTTCGCGCCCGGCGCGTCCAGCGGCCCGTCCACCAGCCCGGCGAAGCCGATCGCGACCCGCTCGCCGCCGATCGGCACCAGGCCGACCTCGACCGTGGCGCCCGGGTCGAAGCGCACCGAGGAGCCGGCCGGCACCGCCAGGTGCATGCCGTAGGCGGCGGCCCGGTCGAAGGCCAGGCGCGGGTTGGACTCGAAGAAGTGGAAGTGCGAGGTCACCGAGATCGGCACCGAGGCGGTGTTGTGCACCGGCAGCAGCAGCGCCTCCTCCACCGGGTCGTAGCCCGCCCCGGCGCCCGGCAGCGCCGCGCCCGGCGCCCCCTCGCCCAGCGAACCCGCGCCGCGGAACGGGTCGTTGACCACGGCGAGCCGCGTCCCGTCGTCGAACACCGCCTCCACCTGCACCACCGTCACCACGTCCGGCACGCCCGGCAGCACGTCGGCGGCGCTCAGCACGCTGCGCCCGGCCTCGATCGCCTCGGCCAGCCGGCGGCCGTCGCGGGCCGCCTCGCAGACGGTGTCGGCGATCAGCGCCGTCGCCTCCGGCACGTTCAATCGCACGCCGCGCGCCCGTCGGGCGCGGGCCAGCTCGGCCGCGGTGAAGATCAGCAGCCGGTCCCGTTCGGTGGGAGTCAGTCGCACGGTGCCTCGCTCGTCGAGGGTGGACGGAGGATGGTCGGACAGAGTTTAGAACGCCGTTCAAACGTGTGGCCCCATTGAACCCGCGGCCGCCCGTGATGTCCAGCCTCCGGCGGCGGGCCCGGGCCGCCCCGCAGGCGCACGGAAGGGGTGCGTGGGAACCGGGGGGATGGTGTGCAGGAATGGTGCTCAAGGGGCGGAGCTGATGATCGGACCGTGCGAGGATCGCACCGGGGACGAGCCGACGCACCGCCAATGACCGCACGCCACTTCCTTGGGGGACGTACATGCGCATCCGCACCGCCGCCCGCTCGCTGGCCGTCCTGGCCGGCACCGCCACCCTCGCCGTGGGCTTCGTCGCCCCGGCCTCCGCCGCGCAGCCGTACAAGGTCGGATCCGTCCGCCTGATCAACAACAACAGCAACAAGTGCCTGGAGGTCGCCGACTGGCGCACCGACGCGGGTGCGCCCGTCCGCCAGTGGGACTGCACCGGCGGCGCCAACCAGCAGTGGGACGAGATCGCCGACCGCGTCGACCCCGGCATCCGCTACTACCGCAACGCCAACAGCGGCCAGTGCCTGGAGATCGGCGGCTTCAACGCCTCCAACGGCGCCACCGCCAACCAGTGGCCGTGCAACTGGGGCGGCAACCAGATCTGGCGCAACTACCCGGGCAAGCTCCAGACCGACGCCGCCTACTGGGGCGCCGCCGTCGGCAAGTGCCTGGAGATCGCCGACTGGCGCACCGACAACGGCGCGCCCGCCCGGCTGTGGGACTGCACCAGCGGGGCCAACCAGGGCTGGCGCCTCGGCTGACATCCGCCCTTCCGGGCCCCGGCGAAAGCTTTCGCCGGGGCCCGGATCGGGGCGGGCGCGCCCCGGCTCGTCCGTGTGCCCGCGCACGCCCTTGCGCACCGTTCACCACGGGCGTAGGGCCGGATCGCTGTTGCAAACGCCGCCGAGTGGGCATGAGGATGACCAGAAGTGGCCGCCGGACCGGTGGGGGACCGGAGCGGCCGTCCGGGACGAGGGCGGGGGCTTACGAGAGTGATGGACGGTCAGGCAAGGTTCCCGCGTCAGCGTTCGGCCTCGCGCCGCGAGCCGCTCGACCAGCAGGGCGCCGCACAGATTCAGTCACAGCCCAAGGCCCAGCCGCACAGTCCGGCCCCGGTGCACCGGCCGGAGTGCGCCCTGCACCGCCGGCTGCACGCCTCCCTGGAAGCCGCCGACCTGCCGTCCGTGGGCGCCGTCCGGCGCGAGCTGCGGGCCGCGCTCGACCACTGGGGCGTGCCGGAACTTGCCGACACCGCCGAGCTGCTGGCCTCCGAACTGGTCACCAACGCGCTGGTGCACACCGGCAAGGGCGCCGAGTTCGACGCCCAGCTCACCGTCGAACAGCGCCTGCGGGTCGAGGTCCACGACCGCACCAGCAGCCTCCCCGGCCGCCGACAGCCGGACGACGACGCCACCTCCGGGCGCGGCCTGCTGCTGGTCGAGGCACTCGCCGACGACTGGGGCGTGCAACTGCGCGGGGACGGAAAAGTCACCTGGTTCGAGCTGTCCGCGCCCTGACGCGGCCCGCCCCCAACCGGGGGCGCGAATTCCGGACCGGCCGTCCGGCAGACCCGTTCGGGCGGGGGCCCGCCAACGGGATCGTGTGCGATCAGTACCGTCCGGCCCACTGGCATTGCCGCTTTGCCGAACATACGACAGGCTAGTGAGAATGTGTGCCAGTAGGCACACCCAACCATCGCGGTCGGGCCGGCCCAGCAGGGGACGCGGAAACCAGCGGCCGCCAGGCAAGGCACCGGCAGGAGAAGCATGGCCACCGAGCCCGAGGCGCCTGGGCCCGCCCGCCGAACCCCGCCCGCCCAGGCCACCCAGGCCACCCGGAACAGCACCCCCGCGAAGCCGCTGCGCACCGCCGCCGGCCGCGCCGTGCCGTCCACCGCCCGCGGCCTGCCCACCCGCACGGGTGACTCCACCCCCGAGTGGCTCGAACCGGCGATGGCCGCCAACGGCATCGGGTCCTTCGACTGGGACATCCGCCGCGACGCCCTGGTCGGCGACCGGCGGGCCTGCGCCATCCTCGGCCTGACCGGCCAGCCCTTCGACCGCACCTCCGGCTCCTTCCTCGCGCTGCTGCACCCCGAGGACGCGCCGGTCGTACGCCGCCGGGTCGAACGCGCCGTCGCCGAACTCGGCCAGTGCGGCGCCTACTACCGCACCGTCTTCCCCAACGGCGAACTGCACGCCGTGCGCTTCCGCGGCCGCGTCCTCGCCGACGCCTTCGGCCGCCCCTCCCGGATGGTCGGCTTCGTCTGGGACGCCACCGTCGAACTCCACAAGCGCGAACGCGCCGACGAGCTCGCCGTGCTGCGCGAGGAACGCTCCCGCTTCATCAAGGAGGCCGCCCGCGCACTCTCCGAAGCCGTCACCGTCCGCGACGTCGCCCGGGTCTTCACCGAACTCCCGCTGCCCGGCCTCGGCCCCGACGGGCTCGCCCTCGCCTCGCTCGAAGGCGGCCGGATCGCGCTGCTCGGCTCCAGCGGCTACCGCAACACCCTCAGCGACCAGTTCGACCGCATCCCGCTCGCCCCCAGCCACCCCGCCGCCGAAGCGATCCGGCAGCGCGCCCCGATCTTCGTCTCCAGCCGCGAGGAGTACCGCGAGCGCTACCCCGACGCCTGGGACTGGGCCGAGAACAGCGGCCGCTCCTCCTGGGCGTTCCTCCCGCTGGTCGCCAGCGGCCGCCCCACCGGCGTCTGCGTGGTCTCCTTCGACGACGACCGGGAACTCGACCCCGACGAGCGCACCCTGCTCTCCACCCTCGGCGGACTGGTCGCGCAGTCCCTCGCCCGGGCCCGCCTGCACGACGCCGAACACGAACTCGCCGCCGGCCTGCAGCGCGTCATGCTGCCCCGCACCGTCCCCGCCGTCCCCGGCGTCACCACCGCCGTCCGCTACCTCGCCGCCGGCTCCGGCCTCCAGATCGGCGGCGACTGGTACGACGTCGTCCCGCTCCCCGGCGGCCACGTCGGCCTGGTCATCGGCGACGTGCAGGGCCACGACGTGCACGCCGCCGGCATCATGGGCCAGCTCCGCATCGCGCTGCGCGCCTACGCGGCGGAAGGGCACCCGCCGGCGGCCGTGATGGCCCGGGCCTCGCGCTTCCTCGCCGACCTCGACACCGACCACTTCGCGACCTGCACGTACGCCGAGGTCAACGTCGACTACGGCGTGGTCTACGCCGTCCGGGCCGGCCACCTGGACCCGGTGGTGCGCCGGGCCGACGGCTCCGCGCACACCGTCCCGGTGGCGGGCGGGCTGCCGCTGGGCGTCGCGCCCGACGAGGAGTACCGGGTGACCCGGTTCAGCCTCGACCCCGGGGAGACCGTGCTGCTGTTCACCGACGGGCTGGTCGAAGCCCGCGACATGGACCTCGACACCGGGTTCGCCCGCCTCTGCGAGACCGTCACCGAACCGCTGCCGGCCCGCTCGGAATCCCCCCGCGACCCGCTGGAGGAACTCGCCGACCGGATCGCCTCGCAGGCCGCCGACACCAGCGAACGCGAGGACGACATCGCGCTCCTGCTGCTGCGCTGGGACGGGCCGGCCGGCGGGCGGGCCGCGCAGCAGCTGCGCCGCCGGATCGGGCAGGCCGACCTGGCCCGGATCGCCGAGCTGCGGGCCGAACTCCGGGACGCGCTGCGGCGCTGGGGGGTGCCCGAACTCATCGACACCGCCGAGCTGTTGTCGTCCGAGCTGGTCACCAACGCGATCCGGCACACCGACCGGGACGCGATGTTCACGGCGCGGCTGTACCAGGAGGCGGGACGGGCCCGCCTGCGGGTCGAGGTCGAGGACGAGTCCGACCTGTGGCCGACCCGCCGGACGCCCGGAGAACAGGCGTCCTCCGGGCGCGGACTGATGCTGGTCGAGGGGCTGGCGGACGCGTGGGGCGTGGAGCCTCGCGGCTCGGGCAAGCGGATGTGGTTCGAGGTCAGCAGCTGAGGGGCGGGGGGAGCCCCGTCAGGGGCTCGGGGAACGGCGAGGTCGAGCTGCTGGTGGTCGGGGGCCGCTGGCGGTCGGTACGTTTCGGGTCAAAGAAGGGGGACCAGAAAGGGCCGAACGCTCAGCGCCCCGTCGCTCCTCCGCAGCTCGACCCCGCCGTTCTCCCCCAGCCCTAGCGGGCCGGGAGGTACCCCCACGGGCCCCTGGTTTCGCACCCACCAGCCCTCGGTTTCGCGCCCACCAGCCCTCGGTTTCGCACCCTCTCAGCCGTACTGCTGCTCCAGGTCCTTGAGCTTCTGTTCGAGGGTGTCGATGCTGCGGTGGGACGGGGTGGCCGGGAGGCCGGCGGGGGCTATGGCGGGCTCCGTGGGGGTGGCCGGGGCGGGGGCGGGTTCGAGTTGGCGGGTGTGGCGGGTGCGCCAGCCCGCGCCCGGTTGGCGGCCGATGGCGCGGATCTCGGCGCGTTCCCGGCGGGAGGCCATCCTGCGGCGCTCCCGGTTCTCGGCGGCCGTGCGCTTGTCGTCGCGGACCTCCTCGACGGCCTCGTCGAGCGTGCGGACGCCTTCGAGGAGCATCAGCGACCACGCGGCGTACGTCTCGCGCGGGGCGCGGAGCCAGCGCACCACGCGGATCTGCGGCAGCGGCCGGGGGACGAGGCCCTGTTCGCGGAGGGCGGCGACCCGGGTCTGCTTGAGGGCGCGGTCGAAGAGCACCGCGGCCGAGAGCGACATGCCGGCGAAGAACTGGGGCGCGCCGTCGTGGCCGAAGCCGCGGGGGGCGTGCACCCAGTTGAACCAGGCGGAGGCCGCGGCGAACAGCCAGACCAGCAGGCGGGAGCCGAGCGCCGCGTCGCCGTGGCTGGCCTCGCGGACGGCGAGGACGGAGCAGAACATGGCGGCGCCGTCCAGGCCGAACGGGACGAGGTACTCCCAGCCGCCGGAGAGGCCGAGGTTCTGGATGCCGAAGCCGACCAGTCCGTGGAAGGAGAGGGCGGCGGCGACCGCGGCGCAGCAGAAGAGCAGCAGGTAGGAGGCGCCGCCGTAGAGGGATTCGGTGCGGCGGCGGCGTTCCTGGGCGCGTTCCCAGGAATCCGAGTTGGCGTTGTTGGTGGCTGCGGCCGAGCGGCTGCGGGCGACGGCCAGCAGGGCGACGGTGATCACCATGGCGGCCGCGCCGGCGACGACCCAGCCCAGCGGTATGTCCGACAGTCTCATGACCTGATCCAGCCTCGCTTTCCGCGTCTTGAGGGGGTCACCATCATGGCGGAGAAATGCGCGGAAAACCGACCGGAACGCGAGCAATACATTATTTGGGGGGAATTCCGGAATTAGATCAACGGATTGTCGGATCTATTTGGTGCGAGGGCAGCTGAAACAGGGTTCGGTCGGCCGGACGGTGTAGAAGAGGCAGCAGCTGACCCTGGTCCTGGTCCGGCGGCCGGCGCTCCCGCGGAAGCCCGGGGTGCCCACGAACGGGGCGCCGGAGGCGCCGCCGGGCAGCAGGGCGGTCAGCTCGGCGACCGCCCTGGGCTCCTCGTCGAGCAGGGTGGAGAGGTACCAGAGGCCGTCCACCACGTCGTCGGTGGCGAGCGCCCAGAGAGTGCGCGGGCCGCGTCGCACGCGGGGGCGGAAGGCGTCGAGCACCGGCGCGAGGTGCTCGGCGAGCGCGGCGCGCAGGGCGGCGTCGAGCGCCGGGCGGTCCGGGACGGGGAGGGCGTCGGGACGGTCGGCGGCCGGGTCGTCGGGGAGGCAGTGGAAGGCGGCCGGGTGGGTCGTCAGTTCGCCGGTGGTGCGGTTGATCGAGAGGCGTTCGACCGGGATGACCGGGACCCGGCGTTCCAGGAACCAGGGCAGGGTGAAGGCGAGGGCGGCCGGCCAGGCGTAGCGGTGCAGGCTGAAACCGGCGGTGACGTCCGGTCGGGTGGGGGCGCCGTAGAGCTCCAGGCCGAGGCGTTCGTCGAAGGCGAGGGTGGCGTCGAGGGCGGCCGGGTCGGTGGCGAGGGCGGCGGCGGTGGTCCAGCCGGGGCCGGTGCGCGGTGCTTCGGAGTGGATCCGCAGGCTCGGGAAGACCTCGCGGAGGCGGTGCCAACTCCCTTGGCAGGGAAGGCGGTCGGCGGTGGGCGGGGGGCACTGCTCGACCTGGTGCGCGGTCACGCGGGCTCCCTGGTGGTACCCCGGGAGCGGGGCCCGGGCGTGGCGCGGTGTACCTGTCCGGGCCACTGCTCGGCCCGGACAGGTAAGGCTCACCTTAGCTGATGCCGTGCCCCAGGTCCCGCAGGGTGCCGCCGTCCGGTGCCGCCGCCCGGTCGGGGAGCCGGGCCAGCCGCCGCGCCAGCCACACCGGGACGCCGCCGAGCGCCTGCACCAGCCGGGACGCCTCGGCGCGCAGCCGGTCCGCCTCGGCCGGCTCGGAGACCTGCGCCAGCGAGGCCAGCGCCGGGGCCACGCCCACCGTGAAGCCGAGCTGCTCGCGGAGCCTGAGCGCGGCCCCGAAGCCCTCCCGGGCCCGCTCCGGTTCGCCGGCCGCCAGGGCCAGCCCCGCCAGGTGGCACCAGGTGGAGGAGCGCAGCAGGTCGTCGCCGCGCTCGCGCGCGCCCTCGTGCGCCCGGGTGTACGCGCTGTGCGCTGCCGCCGGGTCGTGCAGCAGGTTCTCCGCGACCAGTCCGCGCCGGAAGTCCAGCAGCGGCCGGCCCGGGGCCTTCGGCGGCAGCAGCGCCGAGGTGCGGCCGAGCGCGGCCTGGGCCTCGTCCAGCCGGTCCCGGCGGCTCAGCACGCTGGCCACGTACGCCAGGTAGCCGCGGGCGCAGGAGGCCGCGGCGCGGTGCTCGCTGCCGGCCACCGAGGCCTCCGCCAGGCGCAGCGCGTCCTCCGCGCGCTCCCAGTGGTCGGCGGTGAACAGGCACTGCTCGATCAGCAGTTCGGCCCGCTGCAGCGCCGCCGTCGGATCCCGGCCGGCCTGCGGGCGGAGCAGGTCCGCGGCCTCCTGCCAGCAGCCCCGCGACCGAAGCCGCCAGACGACGTCCGCCATGCCCCCCGGGGCAGTCCCGTGCACCGACAACGCCACCTCCTTGTGCGCGCCATGCAGCGACCGGCGGACCCTCCCCAATCCCCAAGGGCCCGCGTCGTGGCGGCAATTCAACACGCGCGGGAGCTTGTGCACCAGATCACGAGCGCGAGGAGATCCGGAAGCCACGCTTCCGGGTGACGATGGGGTGACGGCGCGTCAGGACGTCCAGCCGGTCTCCATCAGCGCCTCGGCCGCCCCGTTCGAGGGCTGCGGGATGCCCGCCGCGTCCAGCGTGAACAGCGCGACCAGCAGCTGTTCGCCGCGCACCGCGGCCTGCCGGGAGTAGCCGGAGACGGTGAACATCGCCGCCGCGACCTGCTCGCCGTGCAGCGTCTCCAGCCACAGGCACTCCACCGTCCGGACGTCGGCCGGCTCCGACCAGGTGTCCACCCGGGCCACCATCCGGCCGCCCAGCAGCGTGGTCGAGTCGCGCTCCTGGCCGGCCGTCAGCTCCAGGTCCTCGAAGCCCAGCCACTGCAGGTAGCGGGCCGCCGTCAGCACCGCGTCCTGCGGGGTGCGCACCGGCTGCGGGCGGAACGGCGGACGCAGCACCCGGGCCGGGCCCGAGCCCGCGGTCGGCTCCGCCGGGGCGACCGGCGGCACCGCCGTGGTGTACGGACGCGCCGCCTCCGCCGGGCGGGACGCGCGCGGGCCCGCGTTCTGCAGCTTCGGCGCCCGGTCCACCGGCATCCGCACCGTCGCCCCGCAGTCGCAGGTGAACTCCGGCTGCGGCCACTGGTCGCTGCGCCCGCAGTGCGGGCAGCGCATGCTCACCCAGGAGTCCTCCCAGGAGCGGAACCGCACCTGCACCGGCACCCCGCCGCGCAGCAGCGGCACCCGCAGCTGCGCGCCGCACGGGCAGGGCAGGCTCGGCGGCTCGTAGCGGTGCTCGCGACGGCAGGCCGGGCAGCGCAGTTCGCTGGCCCCGGACGGGGAGCCGGGGGAGAACCGGGCCGGGTCTGCGGCGTCCTCGGGCAGCGGCATGGGCGGTCACCGTCCGTTCCGGTCGGGCTGGCAACGATCCCGTCCATCCTCGCGGATCGGGCCGCGGGCGGGTGCGGAATGAGGGAATCCTCCGGTGCGGTTGAGGCGGGCGAAAGGTGACGGCCGCTCAGCGGATGCCCCAGCGGGCCAGATCCGCCGGGGTGTCCAGGTCGTCGGGGACGCCCGCATCCGTGCAGTCCACGAGGGTGACGGGGTGCCGGGCCAGCAGCGCGCGGGCTCCCGCGTCGCCGGTGGGGCCGGCCAGCAGCTCCGGGAAGTGCGCGGCCCCGATCAGCACCGGGTGCGCCCGGCGGCCGGAATAGGCGCACGCCGCCAGATCCGTGCGCCCGGCGCGCACCGCCAGCAGTCGGCGCACCGCCTCCGCCGTCACGCCCGGGGTGTCCACCAGCAGCACCAGCACCGCGCCGGCCCCGGCGGGCAGCGCGGCCAGGCCCGCGCGCAGCGAGGAGGACAGCCCCGTGCGCCAGTCGGGATTGTCGACCAGCACGCAGTCGCCGGTGTCGGCGCGCGCCCGGACCTCGTCCGCCGCCGCGCCCAGCACCGCCACCGCGCCGTCGCAGCCGCCGTCCCGGGCCACCGCCAGCGCGTGCTCCAGCAGCGGGCGCCCCCGGTACGACAGCAGCGCCTTCGGCCGTCCGCCCAGCCGCCGTCCGCCGCCCGCCGCCAACACCAGGGCGGGCACCCGCAGTTCCGTCATGCCGCCCAGTCTGCCGGTCGCGGTGCGCGCGCGGACGGTTCGTACCGGATGGGGAATGCCCGGATTGTGAGGTGGGTCATGCTGCGGCGTGGCCGCCTTGACCCCCGTTCGGGCTCCTGGTCTTCTGGTGCGCCGTCAGAGTCGCCCACCCGCAGAGGAACACCGTGCGATCCCGCCGTACCGCCATAGTCGCCGCCGTGATGCTCGGCTCGCTCGCCCTCGGCGCGTGCACCGCCACCGGGAACAAGACGTCCAGTGGCGCAAGCAGCACCGCCGGGCCGCAGTCGCAGTCGGCCTCCCGGGGCACCAACCCGCTGGAGAACCCGGACGGCACCAAGCCCGGCCTGGCCCCCGTCACCAGCGACGCGGACCGCAAGTCCGGACGCGACCTGATCGCCAAGGTGAAGACCGCCGACGCCGGCCCGAAGACCGGCTACGACCGCGACCAGTTCGGCCCCGCCTGGACGGACAACGTGGACGGCGTCGCGATGGGCCACAACAGCTGCAGCACCCGCGACGACATGCTGGCCCGCGACGGCCGGAAGATCGAGCACAAGGACGGCTCCGCGTGCGTCGTCACCGGCATGACGATCTGGGACCCGTACACCGGCAAGAGCGTCGACTGGACCAAGCAGCAGGCGTCGAAGATACAGATCGACCACGTCATGCCGCTGTCCTACGACTGGCAGCAGGGCGCCTCCCAGTGGGACAAGCTCAAGCGGGTGCAGATCGCCAACGACCCGCTCAACCTGATCCCGGCGGACGGCTCGCAGAACGCCTCCAAGGGCGACTCCGGCCCGGCGAGTTGGCTGCCCGCCAACACCGAGGTGCACTGCTCGTACGCGATCCGCTGGGCGCAGGTCTCGCTCAAGTACCAGCTGCCGGTGACGCCCGCCGACAAGAAGACCATGCTGTCGCTGTGCGGCGGCTGAGCGCGGGGTGACCGGGGGCCGCCGCCGTCGGGTGCGGCGGGCGGCCCGTCAGCTCGCCGGGACCGGCTGCGGCTGCGGGAGGCGGCTGCCGAGCCAGGTGAGGGCCGGGGGGATCTCCCGGGTCCAGGTGTGGAAGTTGTGGCCGCCGGTGTCCAGGGTGATGGTGGACAGCTGGGTCGGCGCCTTGAACGCGCCGATCATCTGCTGCGTCGCCGGGTAGTTCTCCTCGTTGCGGCTGGTGGCCAGCAGCAGCGAGACCGGCGGCGCGGGCTTGTTCTGCAGCCGCCACAGCAGGTCGTTGTCCTGCTTGACCTCGGCGCTGCCGCCGAACAGGTCGCCGGTGGTCGGGTCGTTGTGGACCTCGTAGTAGCCCGACAGCGCGATCGCCGCCCGGTACGAATCCGGCTTGCGCACCGCGAACTTGACGGCGCAGTAGCCGCCGGTGGAGTCGCCGATCACGGCCCGCGACTCGGGCCGGTCGTCCACCCGGTAGGAGGCGGACATCGCCTTCGGCAGGTCCTCGGTGAAGAAGGTCTCCGCCTGCGGGCCGTTCGGGACGTCCATGCACTCGGTGTCGCGGTTGGCGACCAGGGTGGGGCGCATCATCACCAGGATCGTCGGCGGCATCTCCTTGGCCTCGATCGCCTTCAGCGTCGACGCCGGGTACTGCAGCAGCGAGATCAGCTTCTCCGGCGTCCCCGGGTAGCCGGACAGCGCCAGCAGCATCGGGAACCGGGTGCCCGCGTACGCCGGCTGGAAGTACTGCGGCGGCAGGTACACGTACGCCGGGGTGCCGGTCAGCCCGGAGCGGGAGCCGTGGATCTCGACCTTCTGGATCACACCGGAACGGTCCTGCGCGGAGCCCTGCGAGGAGTACATCTTCTGCTCGCCGGTCACCGAGATCGCCTTGCCGCCCGGCTGGTGGTCGACCACGGTGCCCGGACGGCCGTCCAGGCCGAGCAGGTCGCTCCACGTCGAGTAGAAGCCGAAGTACGAGTTGGCGACCAGGCCCATCGCGGCCAGCACCGCGATCTGCGTCCCGAAGAACGCCCCCAGCCGCCCGAGCCACGCCCGCCAACTCCGTCCGCCCAACCGGGGCCACAGCCACATGGTGGCGGCGAAGGCGGCGACGGCCAGCAGGCTGGCGATGATCTGGATCGGGACTCCGGTCAGGCTCGGCACCCGATGATCGTAAGGTACGTCCTCATCGACCTCCCAGCCGCCTCCCAGCCCCCTCCCGGCTTCCCCAACTCCCTTGGACTGTCGGCCCGCCCGGCTAGCCTTCGGCCCTTGTGAGAGCACCTGAGGAACTGCACCTGGTCGACTGGGCTTCGCTGGAACACGCGTACGGGAGCGCCGAGGAGGTGCCGGAGTGGATCCGCGCACTGTACGACGAGGACCCGGCGGTGGCCGGCGAGGCGCGGGGCGAGCTGTTCGGCAGTGTGATGCACCAGGAGTCGGTGTACCCCGCGACCGTCGCCGCGGTGCCGTACCTGGCCCACGCGGCCGCGCACGCCACCCACCGCCGCGCGGAGCTGCTGGCGTTCCTGGTGGGAGCGGGCGGCTCCGGGAGGGTGCCGGGGACGGCCGAGGAGCGGGCGGGTGCGGCCCGGGTCTCGGCAGAACTGCCGGGCCTGCTGCACCTGTTGCGGGACGAGGACCTCGCGGTGCGCCGACAGGCCGTGCAGGTGGCCTGCCGCGCGGAAGGCGCCGCCGTCGCAGTCGCGGTGGAGGCGCTGACGGCCTGCCGTCACGGCGATCCGTCGGCGCGGGTGCGGGCCGACGCGTTGACGGCGCTGGGCGTCCTCGCCCCGGACGCGGGCGAGCGGATGCGCGCGGCGCTGGCGGACCCCGAGCCGGTGATCCGGGCCACCGCCGCGCTCGGCCTGCTGGAGACGGCAGGGGCGCCGTATCCGGCCGAGCTGTTGGCCGTGCTGGCCGAGGACGGCGGCGACCCCGCGTTCGCCGTCTCCCACGAGCTGGACTTTCCCGGCGCCGGCAGCACCGAGACCCGGGTGCGGGACGTGCTGGACCGGGATGCCGAAGCCACCCGCGCGATCGCCGCGGCCTGGATCGCGGTCGGCGACCACGGCGAACGCGGATCCCGCCGGGCCGTGCAGCTGTCCGAGTACTGGCGGGACCGGGAGACCGAGAGCGTCGCGCTGCTGGCGGACGCGCTGCGGCGGCGGCGCGGGGCGGACCGGCGCTCGTACACGATGGAAGCACTGGCCCGGTGGGTCGTGGACTGCGCCGATCCGGCCCAGGCCCTCGAAGCGGCGCGGCCGTTCGTCCTCGACGCCGACCGGTGGGTGTCCGGCGCGGCCCAGCTCGTGCTCGGTCGGGCGGGCGACCTCCGGCTGCTCGACCTGGTGCCCGAGCCCGACCCGCCGGCGCTCGACGCCCTGGCGGCCCGCACCGGCGATCCCGGGCTGCTGCGCCGGGCACTGGCCCCGCGCCCGCCCTGCGAGTGCTGCAGCGAGCCGAAGGTGACCGCCCACCGGGTCCTTGCCGCGCTCACCCCGCAGGACGCGGCACCGCTGCTGCCCGAACTGCTCGCACTGCTGCGGACGAGTCCGCACGAGCGGCTGGTGCGGATGCTCGGCGGGTCGGGGCTCGACGATCCGGAACTGCTGGGCGTGCTGGGCGAGTTGGCGGCCGGGGGCGACCGGATGATCGGGCCCGCCGCGGCCGTCGCCGCCGCGCGGCTCGGCGCGGACCCGGCGCCGGCGCTGCGCCTGCTCGCCGAGCGGCTGGCCCGCGACGGGTGGGCGCTGGAGGACGCGGCGCTGCTCGGCCCGGTCGGGCTGCCGCTGGTACCGCTGGTGGAGGGCCGGCTCACGGACGGGTACGAGTGGAACCGGGCGCACGCCGCGGAGGCGCTGTGGCGGATCACCGGCGACCCCGGGCGGGCCGTTCCGGTGCTGGCCGAGCTGCTCGTCCCGCTGCCGGTCGGGGCGTTCGCGCTGGCGACGTTGCGGCGGATCGGCGAGCCGCTGCCGGCCGGGGCGCGGGAGGTGGTGGCGGACTGGGCGGTCTCGGAGCGCCGGGTCCTGCCGGGTGGGGCGTTCTGGCCGGAGTGGCAGGACAACGCGCTCCGTGCGGAGGCCCGGCTGTTGCTTGCGCAGCAGGGGTGAGATTGGCGACGGCCCGCCGCACCCATGGGGAAGGTGCGGCGGGCCGTCCGTTCGGTGGGGGTCAGCCGAGGCTGTTGTGGATGGTGTTCAGGAGGGTGCTGTTGTCGTCGTCGTTCTCCAGGGCGAAGGCGAACATGCCGCCGAGGCCCTTGGACTTGGCGTAGGCCGCGCGGGCCTGGATGGCCTTGGGGTCGTCGCCGGTCCAGAAGTTGGTGCCGTCGTAGACCCAGGTGGACTCGGTGATCGGGTCCCAGTGGGTGTTCTGCGCGGTCAGGGTGAGCTCACGCCAGCTGGCGAGGCCGGCCTCCTGGCTGCCGGGCTTGGCGGGGGTGGGGCCGGTGGCCTTCTGGTAGAGGCCGTAGTTGGTGCCGGCGCTCACGCCGGTCCAGCCGCGGAAGTAGAACGGGATGCCGAGGATGATCTTGTTGGCGGGGAAGCCGCCGGTGATGCCGTACTCGGGCAGGCCGGTGGTGTAGGCCGCGATCGTGGTGTCCACGTTGTACTTGGCGGTGCCGGGGGTGATCGGCACGGTCGGGTCGGCGGGGCTGTCGTGCAGCGGGTCCTGGAGGTTGGTCGGGCCGGTGGCGTCCCAGGAGCCGTGCATGTCGTAGGTCATGATGTCGGCGTAGTCGAGGTACGCGCCGATCTTGTTGGTCTCGATGTACTGGATCTTGTCCTGGCCGGACGGCAGGGCCGCGGTCAGCAGGAACTTCTTGCCGACGCTGGAGCCGTACGCGTCGAGCTGGCTGCGGAACTCGGCGAGCAGGGCGGTGAAGTTCTGCTTGTCGGCGGCGGAGTAGTGGTTGCCGGTGTGGCCGCCGGCCGAGCCCGGGTACTCCCAGTCGATGTCGATGCCGTCGAAGATGCCCGCGGCGCTGGCCGCGCCGCCCGAGGCGTCACCGGCGACGCCGGTCGGCAGGTTGCCCTTGAGGAACATGTCGATGCAGGAGGAGACCAGCTTCTTGCGCGAGGCGTCGGTGGCGGCCGCGTCGGAGAAGTACTTGGAGTAGGTCCAGCCGCCGAGCGACAGGGTGACCCGCAGGTTCGGGTTCTTGGCCTTGAGCTGGCGCAGCTGGTTGAAGTTGCCCTTCAGCGGCTGCTGCCAGTCGTCGGCGCTGCCGTCGACCGAGATCGCGCCGCTGAAGTCCATCTGGTAGTCGGCGTACGCGTCGGCCGCGCCGTCGCCCGCGTTCGGGTTGTCCTCGTGGCTGGCGTCGGAGGCCTTGACCGCCTCGAAGCAGTTGAGGTTGGTCGGGTGGATGTTCTCGAACGCGTAGGAGATGACGTCCAGCTTGCCCGCCGCGCCGGAGGTGTCGACGTTCTTCGGGTAGTAGGCGGCGTCGTACACCGACCACTGGTCGAAGTAGGCGGACTTGTACGGCTTGGCGGTGGCGGGCGCGGCGGCGGTGGAGACGGTCACCGCGGTGGACTGCTGGGAGGCGTGCCCGGCCTTGTCGTACGCCTGGACGGTGAAGGTGTACGAGGTGTTCGGCAGCAGCGAGGACACGGCGACGGAGGTGCCCATCGAGGTGCCGACCAGCTGGCCCTTCGACCAGACCTTGTAGCCGACGTAGTTGTCGGTGGAGTCGGTGGAAGCGTTCCACTTCAGCACCACGGCGTTGGAGGTGGCCTTGGTGACCGCCACCCCGCCCGGGACGGTGATCTTGCCGTCGCCGGCCGGTCCGTTGCCGGTGCCGTTGGACGAGCTGGAGCTCGGCGAGGGCGACGGCGAGGAGGAGGTGGAGCCGGACGGGCTGGGGGAGGCGCTCTGCGAGGGGCTGGCCGAGGTGGAGCCGCTCGCGGAGGTGGACGGGCTGGGCGAGCCGCCGTTGTCGGGCCCGGTCAGGCTGAGGTCGTCGGCCTGGTAGGCGCCCGCGCCGTACCAGCCGTGGGTGAAGACCGTCACCGAGGTGGTGCTCGCGCCGGTGGTGAAGGTGGTGCTCAGCTGGGTCCAGTTCGCGGCGCCGGGCGTCCAGGTGGAGGCGTTGACGCCGGTGCCGGTGGCGCCCAGGTACACGTAGTTGCCCTTGAGCCAGCCCGCCAGGGTGTACTTGGTGTTCGGCTGGACGGTGACGGTCTGCTGGCACTGGCCGGTGTCGCCGGCCGTGGCGTTGCCGTTCAGCGCGTAACTGCCGCCGTGCGCACCGGTGTTGGCCACCGAGCCGCTGGTGCAGGTCCAGCCGCTCAGCGAGCCGGCCTCGAAGTCGCCGTTGGCCAGCAGGTTGACGGTGGCCGCCGAGGCGCTGCCGAGCGAGAGCGCGAGCGCGGTGGAGCCGACCGTCATGGCGGCGGCCACCACGAGGGCGCCGGCGCGCCGCCGGGAGGGGGCCCGGCGCGTCGTCCCGGGTGCGGGCGTGGCCCGATCAAGCATGGAGGAACCTCCGGAGTCAGTGGGGGTAAATCCGGTAGGTGCGGCGGCCCGACGGGCCCAGGTGGGAGCCTGTGCGCTTGGGGTGAGCGCGTCACCTAGATTGGACTGGACCAATCCTCCGGGTCAAGGATTTCGGCTCACGAACCGTCAGGAAGCTTTCCGATCGGTCGGATTGTCGGAAGGGGTGGCCGGATCGCTGCGCGCCCCCGATTCTCAGTTGCATATGACTTGCAATTGCAGGCATATCAACGGAAGGATGATCCGGCTCGTCACCGTCCCGGAAGGAATCCCCATGCCAGCGCCCGCCCGTCTGCGCGACCGGCTCACCCGCGAGGAGTGGATCCGGCTGGCCGGAATGGCCGGCTTCGTCCTCGCCCTGCACGTGGTCGGGTGGTTCACCCTGCTGGCGGTCATCGCCCCCAAGCACTACGACGTCGGCGGCCAGGTGTTCGGGGCCGGCATGGGCCTGACGGCGTACACCCTGGGCATGCGGCACGCCTTCGACGCCGACCACATCGCCGCCATCGACAACACCACCCGCAAGCTGATGGGCCAGGGCAAGCGGCCGCTCTCGGTGGGCTTCTGGTTCTCGCTCGGGCACTCCTCGATCGTCTTCGGCCTGTGCGCGCTGCTGGCGTTCGGCATCCGCTCGCTGGCCGGGCAGGTGGAGTCCGACGACTCCACCCTGCACAAGGCGACCGGCCTGATCGGCGTCTCGGTCTCCGGCACCTTCCTGGTGCTGATCGGCCTGATCAACCTGGGCGCGTTCAACGGCATCCTGAAGGTGTTCCGGCGGATGCGGCAGGGCGACTTCGACGAGGCCGAGCTGGAGCGCCAGCTCGACAAGCGCGGATTCCTGAACCGGATCCTCGGCCGGGTCACCCGGGCGGTCACCAAGCCCTGGCACATGTACCCGGTGGGCCTGCTGTTCGGCCTCGGCTTCGACACCGCCACCGAGGTGTCGCTGCTGGTGCTGGCCGGCGGCGCGGCCGCGTTCTCGCTGCCCTGGTACGCGCTGCTGGTGCTGCCGATCCTGTTCGCGGCCGGCATGAGCCTGCTGGACACCATCGACGGCTCGTTCATGAACTTCGCCTACGAATGGGCATTCTCCAAGCCGGTCCGCAAGATCTACTACAACCTGACCGTGACCGGCCTCTCGGTTCTGGTCGCGCTGGTGATCGGCGTGATCGAGCTGGTCGGCCTGCTGTCCGAGAAGCTGGACATCACCACCGGCCCGGTCGGCTGGATCGGATCGCTCGACCTCAACCTGGTCGGCTACCTGATCGTCGGCCTGTTCGTGGTCACCTGGGCCGCCGCGATGGCGTTCTGGAAGTTCGGCAAGGTCGAGCAGAAGTGGTCGGCGGGCCTGCGCGAGCAGCCCTGACCGGCGGGCGGACGGAGCGACGAGGGGCACCCGGCGGGTGCCCCTCTCGCGTGTCCGGGGGCGGAACGTTCCGGCCAGGTGGCGAGAAGTTCACGTCCGGGACCTTGTCGGGTCAACTTCTACGCGCGTATCTTTCTGGCTGGATCACGTGATCAGCCATCAGGGGCCGCCGGCAGGCCGGACCGGCCCCGGCAGTCAGCCTTCTGACGAACCCTCGACGCCACCCGGCGCCCCGTGCGGGCGACCGGGCCATGGTCCTGCCACGAAGGAGCCCCGCAACGGTGCCCAGCCCCACCCCCGCCCGCCGCTCCCGCCGCACGCTGCTGCGCGTCACCGCGCCGGCCGCGGTCGCCGCGTCCCTGGTCCTCGTCCCGCTGCCGGGCGCGTTCGCCGCGCCGTCCACCGGTGCGGTGATCTCCGAGGTGTACGGCGGCGGCGGCAACTCCGGTGCGACGCTGAAGAACGACTTCATCGAGCTCGGCAACCCGACCGGCGCGGCCTTCGGCCTGTCCGGCTACAGCGTGCAGTACCTGCCCGGCAGCCCGAGCGCGTCCAGCCAGTGGGGCGTCACCCCGCTGAACGGCTCGGTCCCGGCCGGCGGCCGCTACCTGATCGCCGAGGCGCCGGGCGCCGGCGGCACCGTGGACCTCCCGGCCGCCGACGCCAGTGGCAGCCTGGCGCTGTCCGCCACCTCCGGCACCGTCGCGCTGGTCAACGGCACCGCCCCGCTGAGCTGCAAGACCGCCGCCGACTGCGCCGCCGACAGCCGGATCGTCGACCTGGTCGGCTTCGGCTCCGCGGTGGTCCGCGAGGGCAGCGGCCCGGCCGCGGGCGCGTCCAACTCGGCCTCGGTGGCGCGCGGTTCCGCGCTCGCCGACACCGACGACAACGCCAAGGACCTCACCGCGGGCGACCCGTCCCCGGTCAACTCCAAGGGCGCGGGCACCGGCGGCGGCACTCCCGGCGGCGGCGACGGCGGCACCACCCCGCCCGTCCCCGGCGCCGTGCGGATCCACGACATCCAGGGCGCCACCCGGATATCCCCGCTGAACACCAAGACCGTCACCAACGTCCCCGGCGTGGTCACCGGCGTGCGCGGCTACGGCACCAAGGGCTTCTGGATCCAGGACCCGAACGCCGACGCCGACCCGGCCACCAGCGAGGCCGTGTTCGTCTACACCGGCTCCGCCAACCCGACCGTCAAGGTCGGCGACTCGGTGCTGGTCACCGCCAAGGTGAGCGAGTACTACCCGAACAGCTCCGGCGGCTCGCAGTCCGTCACCGAGCTGACCGGCGCCAAGGTCGTCGTGCTGTCCGCCGGCAACGCGGTGCCCGCCCCCGTCGTGCTGGACGCCGCCAACATCCCGGCCGGGTACGCCCCGGACAACGGCGGCGCCTCGATCGACAACCTGCCGCTGGACCCGTCGAAGTACGCCCTCGACCTGTACGAGTCGCTGGAGGGCATGAACGTCGAGGTCCGCGACGTGCCCGTGGTGCAGGCCACCGACAAGTACAACGAGCTGTGGGTGGACGCCACTTCGGCCGACCCGCGGACCAACCGGGGCGGCGTGGTCTACCTCGGCTACGACAAGCCGAACAGCGGCCGGATCATGATCCAGTCGCTGCCGCCGCTGACCGAGCACCCCTTCCCGGTCGCCAACGTCGGTGACCGGCTGACCGGCGCCACCGCCGGCCCGCTCGACTACAACCAGTTCGGCGGCTACACCATCGCCGCCAACACCGTCGGCGCCGTGCAGGACAACGGCCTGCAGCGCGAGGTCGCCGACCGCCAGCTGCCCAGCGAACTCTCCATCGCCACCTACAACGTGGAGAACCTCGACCCGAGCGACGGCGCCGCCAAGTTCGCCGAGCTCGCCCAGGCCGTGGTCACCAACCTGCGCTCGCCCGACATCGTCGCCCTGGAGGAGATCCAGGACAACAACGGCGCCGTCAACGACGGCACCGTGGACGCCTCCACCACCGTCCGGACCTTCATCGACGCCATCAAGGCGGCCGGCGGCCCCGCCTACGACTGGCGCTCCGTCGACCCGGTGGACGGCAAGGACGGCGGCGAGCCCGGCGGCAACATCCGCCAGGTCTTCCTGTTCAACCCCGACCGGGTCTCCTTCACCGACATCCCCGGCGGCGACTCCACCACCGCCGTCGACGTCACCGGCACCGGCAAGCGCACCTCGCTGACCGCCTCGCCCGGCCGCATCGACCCCGGGAACGAGGCCTGGAACAGCAGCCGCAAGCCGCTGGTCGGCCAGTTCAGCTTCCACAACAAGCCGGTCTTCGTGATCGCCAACCACTTCAACAGCAAGGGCGGCGACCAGGGCATCGACAGCCGCTTCCAGGCCCCCACCCGCAGCTCCGAGGTGCAGCGCCAGAAGCAGGCCGCCGTCGAGCAGGCGTTCGTCGCCAAGCTGGAGGCCGCCGACCCGAACGCCCGGATCGTCTCGCTCGGCGACTTCAACGACTACCAGTTCTCGCCCGCGCTGCAGACCCTCACCAAGGGCGGCGTGCTCCGCGACTTGGTGAACGACCTGCCCGCGAGCGAGCGCTACTCGTACGTCTACCAGGGCAACTCGCAGGTGCTCGACCACATCCTGGTCAGCCCCGCGTTCAAGCAGCAGCACGTCCGCTACGACGTGGTGCACATCAACAGCGAGTTCGCCGCGCAGGCCTCCGACCACGACCCGCAGGTCGTCCGGATCAAGCCCTGACGGTCCGCTCCGGCCCCGCCCCGTCGCTCGCGCGGCGGGGCGGGGCCTTTTGTTACCGGCGGGTTGACCAGGTGGCCGGATGGCCGCAGGATCGGGGATCACTCCCGCCTTTGGAAGGATTCCGGATGGCCCTCGACGCCGACGTCATCGTGATCGGAGCCGGACTGGCCGGCCTGGCCGCCACCGCCGAACTCGCCGACGCCGGACGGCGCGTGATCCTGCTCGACCAGGAACCCGCCGGCTCCCTCGGCGGCCAGGCGCACTGGTCCTTCGGCGGGCTGTTCCTGGTCGACTCGCCCGAACAGCGCCGGATGCGGATCAAGGACTCCCGCGAACTCGCCTGGCAGGACTGGCTCGGCACGGCCGGCTTCGACCGGGACGAGGACACCTGGGCGCGCCGCTGGGCCGAGGCGTACGTCGACTTCGCGGCCGGCGAGAAGCGCGCGTGGCTGCGCGCGATGGGCCACCGGCTGTTCCCGGTGGTCGGCTGGGCCGAACGCGGCGGGCTGCTGGCCAGCGGCCCCGGCAACTCCGTCCCGCGCTTCCACATCACCTGGGGCACCGGACCCGGCCTGGTCGAACCCTTCGCCCGCCGGGTCCGCGACGCCGTCCGGGCCGGACGCGTCACGCTGCGCTTCCGGCACCGCGTCACCGGCCTGGCGGCGAGCGGCGGTGCGCTGGACACCGTCACCGGCGAGGTCCTCGCGCCGTCCGCCGTGCAGCGCGGCGAGGCCAGCTCGCGCGAGGTCGCCGGGCACTTCGAACTCCGCGCCCAGGCCGTGGTCGTCGCCTCCGGCGGCATCGGCGGCAACCACGACAAGGTCCGCGCCGCCTGGCCCGCCCGGCTCGGCGCCCCGCCCGCCCGGATGCTGTCCGGCGTCCCCGCGCACGTCGACGGCCTGATGCTGGACGTCGCCTCCGCCGCCGGCGCGCGGCTCGTCAACGGCGACCGGATGTGGCACTACACCGAGGGCATCGAGAACTGGAACCCGATCTGGGCGAAGCACGGCATCCGGATCCTGCCCGGCCCGTCCTCGCTCTGGCTGGACGCCGCCGGCGCCCGGCTGCCCGTCCCGCTGTTCCCGGGCTTCGACACCCTCGGCACCCTCGACCACATCATGCGCACCGGGCACGAGCACACCTGGTTCGTGCTCACCCAGAAGATCATCGAGAAGGAGTTCGGCCTCTCCGGCTCCGAACAGAACCCCGACCTGACCGGCCGCTCGGTCCGCCAGGTGCTCGGCCGCGCCCTGCCCGGCGCACCCGGGCCGGTCGAGGCGTTCAAGCAGCGCGGCGCGGACTTCGTGGTGGCCGACACCGTCGAGGAACTGGTGCGCGGCATGAACGAGCGGCAGAACGGGGCCCCGCCCCTCGACGCCGCCGCGCTGCGCACCGAGATCGAGGCCCGCGACCGCGAGATCGCCAACCCCTTCGGCAAGGACCTCCAGGTCAGCGCCATCCACGCGGCCCGCCGCTACCTCGGCGACAAGCTGATCCGCACCGCCGCCCCGCACCGCCTGCTCGACCCGGCCGCCGGACCGCTGATCGCCGTCCGGCTGCACATCCTCACCCGCAAGTCGCTGGGCGGCCTGCAGACCGACCTCGAATCCCGCGTGCTGCGGGCCGACGGCACGGCGCTGGACGGGCTCTACGCGGCGGGCGAGGCGGCCGGGTTCGGCGGCGGCGGCATCCACGGCTACCGCTCGCTGGAGGGCACCTTCCTGGGCGGGTGCCTGTTCACCGGCCGCACGGCGGGACGGGCGGCGGCCGCGGCGACCGCCTGATCCCGGCTACCGGCCGGTCGCGCCGTCGATCTGCTCGCGCAGGATGTCGGCGTGACCGGCGTGCCGGGCCGTCTCACTGGTCATGTGGGCGAGCACCCAGCGCACCGACAGCAGCTCGTCGCGGACCGGCACCGCGACCGGCCGGGACAGGTCGGCGGACTCCCGGACCACGGCGTCGCTCGCCGCGATCGCCTCCCGGTAGCCGGCCAGCACCTGCTCGGCGCTCGTTCCCGCCGCGACCTCCATGCCGAAGTCCACGTCCTGGTAGGCCCGTTCGCCCGCCACGTGGTGGCCGAACCAGTACCGCTCGGCCGCCGTCAGGTGCTGCACCAGGCCCAGCAGGTTCGTCCCCGTCCCCACCAGGACGCGGCGCAGCTGCTCCTTCGTCAGGCCCTCGGTCTTCTTCAGCACGCACTCCCGCGCGAAGCCCAGGAAGGCGAGGGCGGTGTCGAGTTCGCCGCTGTCGACGAAGGGAACGGGGCGGCGCTGGGTCTCGGTCGCAGTCATCCTCCGAACCTATCCGGCGCTCCGCGGACGCCGCACCGCGATTTCCGGGCCCGGTGCGGGTGACCCGCCGTGACCCGCCGTGACCCGCCGTGACCTGCGGGGACGGCCGACGGGGCGGCGTGGTCGGGGCGGCAGGGGCGTCGCGTCGGCGGTTTTGCCAACACATGGTCGGATCATGTGCTCGGCCAGACCGGCGCGATGACGCCCGTTCACCGCCCATCCGGGCTGCGGCCACCGGCCGCTGACAGTCTCCCGCGCATGGATATCCCCAACATGGGCGTGCCCGCCCAGCTCGCTGCCCGGATGAACATGGCGGAGCAGCACGAGTACCTGCGCAGCAAGCTCTCCCGCCGGACCCTGCTGCGCTCCGGCGCGGTGACGGTCGGCGCGCTGGCCGTCGGCGGGGCGCTGGGCTCCGGCACGGCGTTCGCCGACCCGGCCGTCAAGCAGGGCGGCGCGGCGGACGCGGTGTCCGGGGCGCTGGTCGCCCCGGTCGGCCGCCACCTGCAGTTCGGCGCCGAGGCCGACACCCAGATGCGGGTCTCCTGGCAGGTGCCGGCGCCGGTGAAGAAGCCGTTCCTGCGCTTCGGCCGCCACCCGTGGGAGCTCAGCCACAGGATCGAGGCCGAGGTCCGGGCGCTGCACACCCCCGCGCTGACCCCGACCGGCACCCCGGTCGACCAGTACTACCTGCACGTGGAGCTGAACCACCTGCAGCCCGGCACCACCTACTACTACGGCGTCGGCCACGACGGCTTCGACCCGGCCTCGCAGCAGGCGATCTCGACGCTGCAGACCTTCACCACCGCGCCGTCCCGCCACGGTCGGCGGGGCCGCCCGTTCGAGCCGTTCACCTTCACCGCCTTCGGCGACCAGGGCGTCTCCTCGCACGCGGCCGGCAACGACCACGTCATCCTGGCCCAGAAGCCGGTCTTCCACCTGCACGCCGGCGACATCTGCTACGCCGACCCGATGGGCCAGGGCCAGGACGCCGACAAGGTCGCGTACAACGCGCTGACCTGGGACGCGTTCCTGGCGCAGACCGAGACGGTGGCCGCGAAGGTCCCGTGGATGGTCTCCTACGGCAACCACGACATGGAGGCCTGGTACTCGCACAACGGGTACGGCGGCGACGACGCCCGCTTCACCCTGCCGACCAACGGCCCCGACCCGCGCAAGGCGCCCGGCGTCTACGCGTTCACGTACGGCAACGTCGGCGTCGTCTCGCTGGACGCCAACGACGTCTCCTACGAGATCCCCGCCAACCTGGGCATCACCGCCGGCCGGCAGACCGAGTGGCTGGAGCGCAAGCTGCGCGAGCTGCGGGCGGACGAGGCGATCGACTTCGTGGTCGTCTTCTTCCACCACTGCGCGTTCTCCACCACCCACCAGCACGCCTCCGACGGCGGTGTCCGGGACGCCTGGGTGCCGCTGTTCGAGAAGTACCGGGTGGACCTGGTCATCAACGGCCACAACCACGTGTACGAGCGTACCGACGCGATCCTCGGCAACAAGGTCAGCAAGGCCGTGCCGAGCGGCGCGAGCATCGACCCGGTCAAGGACGGCGTGGTGTACGTGACCGCCGGCGCGGCCGGTCGCAGCCTGTACTCGTTCGACGCCCCCGACACCTACGAGGGCCACGAGAACCACCAGGACGAGGTGGTCACCTACCACTTCGACAAGGGCAGCGTGAAGGTCGCGGAGACCGTGCACTGGTCGCGGGTCCGCTACACCGGCTACTCGTTCATCAAGGTGGACGTCACCCCGGCGCACCGCGGCGCGACCAGCACCATGGAGGTCACCGCGCTCGCCGAGAACGGCACCCGGATCGACCACTACTCGATCACCCGCCGCGCGGGCCGCAGCGAGCACGGCCACTGACGGCGGGCCCGCGCCCCCGGACCCGGTGCTGTCGGGCCCGGGGGCGCGGCCGTCCTTGGTGGGGCGGCGTCTAGGGTGGGGCGGTGAGTACCGCCCGTTCGATCCTGCTGTTCGCGGTGGCCGCCCTGCTGGAGATCGGCGGCTGCTGGCTGGTCTGGCAGTCCGTCCGCGAGGCCCGCCCGTGGTGGCTGGCCGGCCTCGGCGTGGTCGCCCTCGGCCTGTACGGCTTCACCGCCGCCCTCCAGCCCGACGCCGACTTCGGCCGGGTGCTGGCCGCGTACGGCGGCGTCTTCGTGGCGGGCTCGCTGCTGTGGGGCGTGGTCCTGGACGGCTTCCGCCCCACCCGCTGGGACGTGCTGGGCGTGCTGATCTGCCTGGCCGGGGTCGGCGTGATCATGTACGGGCCGCGCCGCTGAGCGGGCGTCAGACCGCCACCCACCGCCAGCCGTTCCTGTCCTCGCATCGGATGGCCCGCCCCGAGGCGTCCGTGCCCTCCACCCCGTGGTCCGACGACCGGCAGAACTGGCCCGCCTTGTAGCAGTTGCCCGCGTTCGACAGCGGGTGGCAGCCCGCCGCCTCCTTGGTGGGGGTGGGATCCGCCGGGGGCTTGGCGGTGGTCGTCCGCGGCGTCGGCTGCGGGGTCGGCGTCTCGGCCGCCGGGCTCGGCGTCTCGGCCGTCGGCGTCGGGCTCGGAGTGGGCGAAGGCGTCGGGGTGGGCGACGGCGAGGGCGTGGGGGAGGCGCTGGGCGACGGCGCGCTGCTGCTGACGGCGGCGGCGGGCGCCGACGGTACGGCGGGCACGCCGCCGTCGGGCTCGCAGGCGGTGGCGAACAGGGCGGCGGCCAGCAGCGCACCGGCGGCGGAGGCCCGGCGCAGGCGGAGGGAGAGGGACAACACGGCTCTTCTCGCAGGGAGTTGGCGGGACGGGACGCCATCCTTCCGAGTGTGTGCGAGACGTGGAGTTCGAGTGACGCCTTCGTTACCGATCGGAGATCGGAGCGCGGCCGCGCAGTACGCCCGCGACGCAGGCCCGGACGTGCCGACTGGGGTCCTCGCGCAGCTGCCGGATCACCGCCAGCGCCTCTGAACCGCCGATCGCGGCAAGGGACTTGACCGCCTGCGCACGCACCCGCCGATCGTCCTTCCGGGCAGCCTCCGCGAGCCGCTTCAGCCGCTCCGGCCCGTCCGGGAGCCAGGGTTCGAGCCAGGCCCGGGAGGTCTCGTCCCGGATCGAGTGGATCGAGCGCTGGACCAGGGCGGGGTCGGCGGCGGCGATCCGCCGGATGCCGTGGGTGGCGAGCAGGCGGATCTTCCGGCTGCTCGTGGTGTTGACCAACTCGACGAACAGGCCGAGCAGTTCGGGGTCGCTGCGCTCGGCCAGCGGTGCGACCAGCGCGGGCCGGACCGCGCCGTGCAGCAGCACCGTGACGACCAGGTCGGTGGCCCGCCGGTCGGTGCAGCGGGCAAGGGCGTTCAGCACCAGCTCGCGGTAGTCGGCGTTCGTGCTGCGGGCCTCGGCGAGGAGCAGGTCCACGGCGGGTTCGGGGTCGAGCCGCAGCAGGGCAGGGACCAGCGTCTGTCGTAGCCGGGCAAAGCGGTGAAAGGCGTCGATCAGGGCAGGCACCGCCTCGGTCGCGCCGAGTCGGCCGAGCGCCATGACGGCCTCGTGGCGGGCCGGGTCGTGGTCGCTGCGGACGATGGCGATCAACTCGGGCACGGCCTCGGCGAGTCCGAGCAGTCCGGCGACGTACGCGGCCTTGTGATGCCCGGCGTCCGGGTCGCGCAGGACGGCGAGGGCGGCCCGGCGGCGGGCCTCGGCGCCGCCGATCGCCTCGATCGCCCGGTCGGCGGCGCGCTGCATCCAGGGGAGGGGGTGGCCGAGGACGGCCGTCAGCGCGGGCAGGGCGGAGGCGTCGCCGTACTGGTGGAGGGCGCCGAAGGTGTCCAGGCTCGGCCGGCCGGCAGTGATCACAGCGACCAGTCGGCGGGAGATCTCCGGCGGCTGACGGGGCGTCGGCTCGTCCTCGGCGAGTCCCAGCAGGGCGCGCAGCTGTTCCAGGTCGTACGCGGCGACGGCCGCGCGGGCGGCGGGGTCGTCGAGGCGGCGCAGGAACCCGGCCGCACCGCTGCGCACCTGATGGCCGGGCCCGGCGAGCAGACGCAGCGCGAGCGGCAGGTGGGCGGGCGTCATGCAGCCGAAGGCGGTCAGGGTCAGCGCGAGCCGCCTGTTGAGGCCCTCGGCCGGGTCGATCCGCTCGGCGGCGGCGAGCAGCGGTTCGACGGCCGCGGCGGGGCGGACCTGGTCGAGCATCTCCCTGGCGTACAGGAAGGTCTCCGGGTCGGCGGACTCCAGGTCGGCGATCAGCCGGCGGACGCCCGCGGCGTCGGGGGCGCCGTGCCGGGCCAGGTCGGCCCTGGCCCGCTGCCAGGCCCAGTGGCCGGCGTGCCGGTCGGCCGTTCCCAGGACGGCGTGCCGGCAGTCGCGGATCAGGGCGCCCCGGGCCAGGGACTTGGCGGAGAGCCGGAGCAGCACGGCCGCCTCGGCCCGGACGGCCTCGGCGGCGTCGATCAGCCGGGGGTCGATCCCGGCGGCGAGCAGGCGCGGGCGCCGCCAGCCGCCGTACCGGGTCAGCGCGTACACGTGGACGGCGGCGACGGTGAGCGGGTCGCGGGTGTGGTCGGCGACGGCGGCGGCGAGCCGGTCGGCGTGCTCCGTGACCAGGCCCGGCCGGTCGTCGAACGGGTGGGTGCGCCCCTGGAGTTGGCGGTGGGCGAAGGCGCGGACGCGGGTGATTCGCATGCCCCGCAGTGTGGAACAGCGGGTCCGCCCGGGCGGGTGGAGTGATCGACTTGTTGTCGATCCGCGACCGCGCGGGCCTGTTCGTGCCGGTGCCGACCGCTGCCTGCGCCGAAGTCCCCGGTGGGGAGGGGCGGTTCGGACTCGAATGAATGTGCTAGGTTCGCCTGGTTTCGATTGAGGATGATCATGAGGGTGGGGCGTGGCGGAGCAGTCGGCGCGGCGGAATGCGATCTGGTGGGCGTCGTCGGCGGTAGGGGCGCTGGTCGTGCTGGGTGCGGTGCTCTGGGTTCCCGGGCGGACGCCGTCGGGGGCCGGGCCGGCCGCCTGCAAGCCGGGCTCCGAGAGTGCCGGTCCGCGCTATCCGGAGACCTGCGCCGCGTTGAATCGGCCCGATCTGCCGGAGTTGCTGAAGCTGCCGGGTGAGCGCGTGTCGATCGCGCAGCCCGCGAGCTTCCTGCTGGCGCCCGACTCGGCGGCGGAGGTGCAGATCGGCACGGTCAAGGTCGCCCTGGCGGTGCACTCCACCCGGCCGTACGACGCGGACAGCAAGGTCCTCGACGTGGTGGCCGGCCTGGACCGCGTCGCGGGCCGGCCCACCATGCACTACACGGACTCGACGATCGCGATCCCGCTCGGCCCCGGCACCGCCGCCCCCGTCGGGCGGACCAGCGGGCGGGCCGACCACCTGACGGTCGCGCAGAACGCGGACGGCAGCGGCGGCTCGCTGGAGCTGATCATCTGGGACGTCCAGGGCGGCGAGGTGAACGGCCTGCTGCTGAACGGGCTGGCCGAGAAGCTGATGCCGAGCCTGGACGGCTGGCCGACGCCCCCACTGGCCGCCGAGCCGGGCAAGGAGCCCCGGCCGTCCCCGTCCCAGAGCCCGCCGCGGCCGTTCGGCGGGCACTGAGGCGGGCGCCGAGGCGGGGGCGGACGCTACTGCCGGTAGGTGGCGAGGAAGCGGCCGATCCGGTTGATCGCCGTCTCCAGGTCGTCGGCGCGGGGGAGCGTGACGAACCGGAAGTGGTCGGGGCGGGGCCAGTTGAAGCCGGTGCCCTGGACGATGTGGATCTTCTCGCGGAGCAGCAGGTCGAGCACGAAGCGCTCGTCGTCGACGATCCGGTGCACGGCCGGGTCGAGCTTGGCGAAGGCGTAGAGCGCGCCGCGCGGCTTGACGCAGGAGACGCCGGGGATCTCGTTGAGGGCCCGCCAGGTGACGTCGCGCTGCTCGGTGAGCCGCCCGTTCGGCAGGACGAGCTCGTTGATGGACTGCCGGCCGCCGAGCGCGGCCTGCACGGCGTACTGGGCGGGCACGTTGGGGCACAGCCGCATGCCGGCCAGCATGGTGAGGCCCTCCAGGTAGTCCTTGGCGTGCTGCTTGGGCCCGGAGACCACCAGCCAGCCGCTGCGGAAGCCCGCCACCCGGTAGGCCTTGGAGAGGCCGTTGAAGGTGAGGGTGAGGACGTCGTCGGCGAGGGCGCCCAGGCAGTGGTGCTCGGCGCCGTCGTAGAGGATCTTGTCGTAGATCTCGTCGGCGAAGACCAGCAGGTTGTGGCGGCGGGCCAGGTCGAGCAGGCCTTCGAGGAGCTCCTTCGGGTAGACCGCGCCGGTCGGGTTGTTCGGGTTGATCACCACGATCGCCTTGGTGCGGTCGGTGATCTTGGCGGCGATGTCGTCCAGGTCGGGGTACCAGTCGGACTCCTCGTCGCACAGGTAGTGCACCGCCTTGCCGCCCGCGAAGGTCACCACGGCCGTCCACAGCGGGTAGTCCGGCATCGGGACGAGCACCTCGTCGCCGTTGTCGACCAGCGCCTGCACGCTCATCTGGATCAGCTCGGAGACGCCGTTGCCGAGGTAGACGTCGTCCACGCCGACGTTCGGGACGCCGCGCTGCTGGTAGTACTGCACCACGGCGCGGCGGGCCGGCAGGATGCCCCGGGAGTCGCTGTAGCCGTGCGCGTTGGTGAGGTTGCGGACGATGTCCTGGACGATCTCCTCGGGCGCCTCGAAGCCGAACGGGGCCGGGTTGCCGGTGTTCAGGCGCAGCACGCTGTGGCCGGCTTCTTCGAGGGCGTTGGCGGTGTCGACGACCGGGCCGCGGATCTCGTAGCACACGTCTTTCAGCTTGCTGGACTGGCGAAACTCCATCAGCGGCCTCCCGACCCGTCACCGAGCCCCTGCGGCCGGCTTGCTTCGTTCTACCAAGTGAGCACTTGGAAAGTCCAACCTCTTGGCTATGCTGACGGCATGCCACGCCGAAGCTACGACCAGTACTGCGCCGTCGCCCGCGCCCTGGACGCGGTCGGGGAACGCTGGAGCCTCCTGATCGTCCGGGAGCTCCTCGGCGGACCGCGCCGCTACACCGACCTGCACGCCGACCTGCCGGGCGTCTCCACCGACATCCTGGCCACCCGGCTCAAGCAGCTGGAGGCCGAGGGGCTGGTCGAGCGCCGCCGCCTGGAGCGCCCCGCCAACGCCACCGTCTACCAGCTCACCGACCGGGGTGCCGAGCTGCGCCCCGTCATCGAGGCGCTGGCCCGCTGGGGCGCCCCCGAACTCGGCGAACCGCGCCCCACCGACGCCGTCCGGGGCCACTGGTACGCCGTCAAGTGACGTGAAACACAAGCGGTTTGGGTAGGCTTCCGACGTCCGGGCGCGACCGGCCGCCCGGCGCCGAACGGGGGAACCGCTGTGCCACGCCTGATCGAGCTCGCCGTCTCCGCCGCCCGCGCGGCCGCCCGCCCCTTCCGCCGCCGCCCGGCCCACGACCCCACCGAGGCCCACCGGGCCGAAGTCGCCCGGGACGCCGCGGCGGCCCGCCACCACCGCGCCGCCAACCACAGCTGGACGGGCGGCGGTTCGGCCCAGTAGGCCGTCGACCGCCCCGCCCGCCGACGAAAAGCGGGGTGGCCCCGGCGGGCTGCCAGGACCACCCCGTGCTGCTCACGGCCGTCAGTTGTGGCGGCCCCGGCGGCGGCTGAGGCCGACGGTCAGCGCGCCGAGTATCAGCAGCGCGCCGCCGACTCCCGCGGTGCCGAGCGTGTCGGCGCCGGTGCTGGCGAGGACGCCCGAGGCCGGCGAGGAGCCGGCGGTCGACGGGCCCTGGGTGGCGGGCGGCGTCGTCGCCGAGGCGGACGGGGAGGGGCTGCTCGGCGGCTCGCTGCTGTCCGAGGGCGACGGAGACGGCGAGGGCGACGGCGACGGGGTGACGGCGTCCTCGACGGTGAGGTCGCTCGCGCAGCCGGTCTCGGTCGCGCAGTCGCCGCGCGGGTCGTCCGGCGCGAACAGGTCGGTGGTCAGTCGGCGGTCGCCCTTGCCGTGGACGGTCACCGAGAACGAGATCGTCGCGCGGTCGCCGACCGAGAGGTCGCCGTCCCAGGCCAGCTTCCCGTTCCTGACCGCGGCGGTGCCGGCGTCGGCCTGGACGTCGCCGTTGTAGTCGGCGTCGTCCAGCACCTCGGACAGGTCGTCGTCGATCCGGGCTTCCTTGACCGGGCCGTCGCCGTGCTGGACGACGGTCACGGTGTAGGTCACCTTGTCGCCTGGGTGGACGACCGAGCCGGACTTCGGGTCGGTGGCCTCGGCGTAGGTGTACGTCCCGACCGGCGGGGCGTCGTACCTGTACTGGACGCCGGAGGCGGTGCCGCCGGGGGTGGTGACCGCGACCGCCACGGCGCCGGGGGCGGCGCCGGCGGGCACGGTGGCGGTGATGCGGGAGTCGCTGACGACGGTGAACGCGGTGGCCGGGACGGAGCCGAAGGAGACCCCGGTCGCCCCGGTGAAGTGGGTGCCGGTGATGGTGACGGCGGTGCCGCCCGCCAGCGGGCCGTGGCCGGGTTCGAGGCCGGCCAGGGTGGGCGCCGGGGCCGTGATCGCGGTGTCGAGGGTGGCCCCGCCGATCGGCAGGTCGCGGCCGTCGCGGCTCTCGGCGGCGGTGGTGACGGTTCCGCCGGCGGTCGGCAGGACGGTGAGGGTGATCGTCGCCGGGCCGGGCAGGTTCGCGAGGTTCCAGCACGAGCCGGACGACGCCCCGGCCGCGAAGTCGCACCCCCAGTCCCAGGCCGAACTGGTCGCGGCCGTCACGGTGGCGGCGGCGCCCGACAGCTTGACGTTGACCCTGGTGGTCTTCGAGGCGGGGACGTCGAGGGTGACGGTGTAGGGGCTGTTGGCCGGCAGCGGCCCGGCCGGACCGGTCAGCTGCACGGTCGCGTCGGCGTGCGCCGGGGCGGCCAGGGTCAGCAGGCCGAAGGTGGTGGTCGCCGTGGCGAGCAGCGCCGCCGCGCGGCGGGCCGGCGTCACGGCGGGAGCGGATGGAGACATGAACGCCCTTCATCAGGGTCGGGCCGCGCCGGTGCCGGGCGAACCCGGTCCGGCGCGGTGAAGCGGGGGCCGCAGGAGCGCGGTCGCTCGCTGGACGGCAGTCGTCGGTGGGCCCGCCGGCGCTCGGCCGCCGCCGGCCCGTCGGGGCCTCGGTGGCGCGGGTCGGCAGGACCGACCGCGATCCTCGCACAGCATTCACAACCGGACCGCCCATTCTTCAAATCCCGGTAGGACAATCCGATCTGAGTGGGCGTCGGCCGGCGGACGGTGTCGTCACCGGCGTGTGCTTGGCTGGCCGTCATGGACGACTCCTCACGCATGTGGATCACCGCCGTGCCGCCGTTCGGGCCGGACGAGGTCGGGGTGCTGCTCTCGGTCGACAGCGACTCCGCCGACCCGGGCGAACGCCTCGCCTGCCGCCTGCTCGGCCGGGGCCACGAGGGCGAGGAGGGCGTCTTCTACCTGCTGCCCTTCGACCTCGCCGCCCGCTGCACCCGCACCGCCGACCGCCTGGCCGTCGCCCTGGTCGCCCCGCGCTCCGCACTCGACGACGAACCGGCCGAAACAGTACGGCAGTTGGACGAGACCGAGGACGGCTGGGTGACGCTGCTGCGCCGCGAGCTGGTCACCGACTTCGTACCGGCTGAGCAGGACGGCGAACCGCAGGCCGTGCTGCTGATCGACCACGCCGGGCCGGTGGGCTCGCTGGCGGAGCTGTTCGCCCGCTTCGAGGAGGGGGAGTCGGGGATCGCGGTGCTCAACGCCCAGTAGGGTCGGGGGAGTGGAGGAGCTCATGGCGCAGGACGACCGCTCGCACGCGCAGGACGACCGCTCGCGTGCGGTCGCCGGGCTGCGGGCCGCCGCGCTCGGGTCCGGGCTGGGCCTGGCGGTGCTCCTGCTGGGCTGGGGCGTCATGGCGCTGATCGGCGACAACGCGTTCCCGTCCGGGCTGCTGGGCGTGGCGATCGTCCCGGTGGGCACCACGCTGAGCGCGCTGTGGGGGCGCCGCTCGGTGAACCGGCGGCCCGCCCTGCTGGTCGCGCTGCTGCTGTTCCTGCTGCTGCTCGTGCTCGCCGCCGCCCTGCGCGACGGCTTCGCCGCCGACCCGGACGTCGCGGCCGGCCCCGGCTGGCTGCTGCTCGGCTACTTCCCGGGCGCGCTGCTGGCCGGCGCCGCCTTCGGGGCGCTGATCGGCGAGCCGGTCGGGGAACCGGGCCGTCACTGGCTGCGCTTCGCCGGCCGCAGCCGCCGCTTCCACCTCGCCGTCTACGGCGGCCTGGCGGCGCTGCTCGCACTGACCGCCGCGGTGGCGGTCGCCGGCGGCTGACGCCGCGAGCGGTCAGTCGGCCCGGCGGGCCGGCCACCAGACCCGGCCGCCGAGGTCGTGGACCAGGGCGGGCACCAGCAGGGAGCGGACCAGCAGGGTGTCCAGCAGCACGCCGAACGCCACGATGAAGGCGATCTGCGCCAGGAACGCCAGCGGGATCACGCCCAGCGCCGCGAAGGTCGCCGCCAGCACCACGCCCGCCGAGGTGATCACCCCGCCGGTCGCGGTGAGTCCGCGCGACACGCCTGCCCGGGTGCCGAGTTCGGCACTCTCCTCGCGGACCCGGGTCATCAGGAAGATGTTGTAGTCCACGCCGAGCGCCACCAGGAACACGAACCCGTACAGCGGCACCGAGGGGTCCGTCGCGGAGAAGCCGAACACGTGCGGGAACACCAGCGCCGAGACGCCCAGCGTCGCCAGGTAGGACAGCGCCACCGTCGCCGCCAGCAGCACCGGCGCCAGCACCGAGCGCAGCAGCAGCACCAGCACCGCCAGGATGCACAGCAGCACCACCGGCATGATCAGCGCCCGGTCGTGACGGGCCGTCGTCCGGATGTCGGCCTGCTGCGCCGAGTAGCCGCCCACCAGGGCGTCGGCCCCGTCCACCGCGTGCACCGCCGTCCGCAGCCGTCCGACCGCGGCCAGCGCCGCGTCGCTGTCGGCCGGGTCGGCGAGCGTCGCGTCCAGCCGCACCCGGCCGTCCGCGACCACCGGCGGGTCGGACGGCGCGCCGCCGGTGTACGGGCGCACCGAGGCCACCCCCGGCACCGTCGCGGCCGCCGCGGCGACCTGCTGCGCGCGGTCGGCGTCCGCGACGATCACCGCCGGGTTGCCCGAACCGCCCGGGAAGTGCGCCGACAGCAGGCGTTGCGCGGCCACCGACGGCTGGGCGGTGGTGAAGAGTTCGGACTGCGGCACGCCGCGGGCGTCCAGCAGCGGCGAGCACGCGGCCAGCGCGGCCAGCACCGCCGCCGAACCCACCCAGAGCGCCCGGGGCCGGCGCGCCACCAGGTCGGCGACCCGCTGCCACAGCCGGCCCGAACCGGTCCCGGCGGTGGGCCGGGCCGGCCAGAACGCGGCGCGGCCGCAGAGCGCCAGCGCCGCCGGGAGGAAGGTCAGCGCGGAGAGCACGGCGCAGGCGATGCCGATCGCGCCGACCGGGCCCAGCGCCCGGTTGTTGGTCAGATCCGAGAGCAGCAGCACCAGCAGCCCGAGCCCCACCGTCAGGCCCGAGGCGGCGACCGGCTCCGCCGAGCGGCGCAGCGCGGTGCGGGCGGCGTCGAACCGGTCCTGCCCGGCGGCGAGTTCCTCCCGGAAGCGGACGGAGAGCAGCAGCCCGTAGTCGGTGGCCGCGCCGATCACCAGGATCGACAGCAGGCCCTGCACCTGCCCGTCCACCCGCACCACGCCGTGCCGGGCCAGCGCGTACACGACGGCGCAGGCCACCGCCAGCGCGAACACCGCGCCCGCGATCACCAGCAGCGGCAGCAGCACGGCCCGGTACACCAGCAGCAGGATCAGCAGCACCACGCCGAGCGCCACGCCCAGCAGCAGGCCGTCGATGCCGGCGAACGCCCCGGACAGGTCGGCCAGCACGGCCGCCGGCCCGGCGACGCCGCTCACCGCGCCCGGCGCCTGCGCGCGTTCGCGGATCTCCCGGACGGCGACCTTGGTGTCGGGTCCGAGGTCGGCGCGCAGCTGCACCACGGCCTCCAGGGCGCGCCCGTCCTCGGACGGCAGCAGCGGCGAGGCCTGCCCGGTGGTCCCCGGCACCCGGGCGGCGGCCTCCAGCGCGCGGCCCGCCCCGGCCCGCAGCCGGTCGTCGACCGGGCCGTCCTGGGACTCCCAGACCAGCACCACCGGCAGGGTGCTGTCGGTGCGGAACTCCCGCTCCAGCGCGGCCACCCGGGTGGACTCCGCGCTGCGCGGCAGGAACGCCGCCCCGTCGTTGGTGGACACCTCGCCCAGCCGCCCGGCGAACGGCCCGAACGCGCCGCCGAGGGCGAGCCAGACCAGCAGCAGGGCGAGCGGAAGCAGGAACCTGGCACGGCGCGGGGAGGGCGGCATGGGCGGGAGGATATCTCAATGATTGAGAGATCGGGGCGGCGTGCCGGGGCGCTAGGGTCGTCCGGTCGGGCGGTGGGCACACGGAGTGAGGAGCGCGCAGTGGTGGCGCAGCGGGACGGCGACCGGGAGTTCGGACGGTTGCTGCAGGGGCTGGCGTCCGAGATGAACCTGCTCGGGCACGACTTCGCGGCCGCGCAGGGCCTGCACGCCACCGACGTGCAGGCGCTGCTGGCGGTGCTGCGGGCCGGCGACCCGCCCGGCATCACGCCCGGCGGGCTGCGGGCCGAACTCGGCCTCACCTCGGGCGCGGTGACGGCCGTGCTGGACCGGCTGGAGCGCGCCGGGCACGTCCACCGCACCCGCGACACCGCCGACCGGCGCCAGGTGCACGTGCACTACCACCCCGACGCGGCCCGCCTCGCGTTCGACTGGTTCACGCCGGTCGCGCAGTGCACCGACCGGGTGCGGTCCGAGTTCGACGCCGGGGAGGTCGCCACCGTGGTGCGGTTCCTGACCCGGATGACCGACGAGCTGGCGCGGCTGCGGCAGGACCGCCGCGAGCACCACCCCCGTTGAGCCGCCCGGGGACACGCCCGATCGGAGCAACATCGCAGGGTTCCTGGGCTTTTGCCCGATATGGTCGGCGGGCGTCCGAACGTCCCGGCCGTCCCTGGGAGCCCTCTCCATGCCGCAGCCGCAACCGGTCCTCGCCAATCTGACCGGGGCCGCCGTGTTCCTGGTGCTCGCCGTCGAGGAGGGTGGCGAGCAGACCGTCCGCGAGCTGCTCCCCGACCTCGCCGGGCTGACCCGCTCGGTCGGCAGCCGCGCCCCGGACGACGGCCTGGCCCTGGTCGTCGGCATCGGATCGGCCGCCTGGGACCGCCTCTTCGACGGCCCCCGCCCCGCCGGACTGCACCCCTTCCGGGAGCTCGCCGGCCGCCGCCACTTCGCCCCCGCCACCCCCGGCGACCTGCTGCTGCACGTCCGCGCCGAACGCATGGACCTGTGCTTCGAACTCGCCACCAAGGTCACCGGCCGGCTCGGCGGCGCGGTCACCGTCCTCGACGAGACCCACGGCTTCCGGTACTTCGACCGCCGCGACCTGATCGGCTTCGTCGACGGCACCGAGAACCCGATCGGCGACGAGGCCCGCGAGGCCGTCCTGATCGGCGACGAGGACCCGGCGTTCGCCGGCGGCTCCTACGTCGTGGTGCAGAAGTACCTGCACGACATGGACGGCTGGAACGCGCTCAGCACCGAACGGCAGGAACAGATCATCGGGCGCACCAAGCTCGACAACATCGAACTCGACGACGCCGCCAAGCCCGCCGACTCGCACGTCGCGCTGAACACCGTCACCGGCCCCGACGGCGAGGACCTCGACATCTGGCGGCTCAACATGCCGTTCGGGTCGTTCACCGAAGGCGGCGAGTGCGGCACCTACTTCATCGGCTACGCCCGCGACCCGTGGGTGACCGAGGAGATGCTCCGCAACATGTTCCTCGGCCGCGGCCCCGCCGCCCACGACCGCCTGCTGGACTTCTCCACCGCCGTCACCGGCACCCTCTTCCACGTCCCCAGCGCGGACCTGCTCGGCGACCCGCCGCCCGCGCCCGGCGGCGCCGCCCGCTCCGCGCGGGCCGACGCCCCGTCCGCACCGCAGCCACCGGCCCCGTCCGCACCCCCGGCGGCCCGGGACGGCAGTCTCCGCATCGGCAGCCTGAAGAGGAGTACCGCACCGTGAACAACCTGCACCGCGAACTGGCGCCCGTCTCCACCGCCGCCTGGACCGAGATCGAGGAGGAGGCCCGGCGCACCTTCACCCTCCACCTGGCCGGCCGCCGGGTCGTCGACCTGCTCGGCCCCGACGGCCCCGAACTCGCCGCCGTCGGCACCGGCCACCTCGCCGACATCGCCGCCCCCGCCAACGGCGTGCTGGCCCGCGCCCGCGAATGCCAGGCGCTGGTCGAACTGCGCGTCCCGTTCACCGTCACCCGGGCCGCCGTGGACGACGTCGAACGCGGCTCCAAGGACTCCGACTGGGACCCGGTCAAGGACGCCGCCCGCACCATCGCCCTCGCCGAGGACCGCGCCGTCTTCGACGGCTACCCCGCCGCCGGCATCACCGGCATCCGCGACGGCTCCAGCAACCACCCCGTCGCCCTGCCCGCCGACGTCCGCGACTACCCCAACGCCGTCAGCCGCGCCCTCACCGCGCTGCGCCTGGCCGGCGTCGGCGGCCCCTACTCACTGCTCCTCGGCGCCGACACCTACACCGCCGTCAACGAGACCTCCGACCACGGCTACCCCGTCCACAACCACCTCGCCCGCCTCCTCGACGGCGACATCGTCTGGGCCCCCGCCGTCGAGGGCGCCATCCTCCTCTCCGCCCGCGGCGGCGACTTCGAACTCCACCTCGGCGAGGACCTCTCCATCGGCTACCTCTCCCACGACGACACCACCGTCCACCTCTACCTCCAGGAATCCCTCACCTTCCAACTCCACACCCCGGAAGCCTCGGTCTCCCTGACCTCCGCCTGAGCACCGGGGCCGCGCCAACTGTGCCTGGTGGGGCGGGAGTTGGGGTTCTATGGGCGGGATCGGGCCAATGTCGGGGGGAGGCTTCCGGTGGGCGGGCGGGGGGCGGAGCATGGGGCGGTCCGGGCCTTTGTGAGGGGAGCTCGCCGTGTCCGATTCCGCGGTGTCCAGGTGTCCGTTCCTCGATCCGACGGCGGGGGCGGTGCATGCGGAGGCGGCGGGGCTGCGGGTGCGGGGGCCGGCGGTGTGGGTGGAGCTGCCGGGGCGGATCGGTGCCTGGTCGGTGACCAGGCACCGGGTGATCCAGGCGCTGACCACGGACCCCCGGGTCTCGCGGGACTTCCGGCGGCACTGGCCGGGGGTGGGGGAGGTGCCGGACGGGTGGGTGCTGGGGTCGGTGGCGTTCCAGGACAGCCTGGTGAACCGGTACGGCGAGGAGCACCGGGCGGCCCGGGGGCGGATCGCGCCGACCTTCCTGCCGCGCCGGGTGCAGCTGATGCGCCCGCAGGTGCAGGCGACGGCGGACCGGCTGGTGGCGGAGCTCGGCGCGCTCGCGCCGGGCGAGCGGGCGGACCTGCGGGCGGCGCTGGCGAGGCCGCTGACGATGACGGTGATCTGCGACCTGTTCGGCGTGCCGGAGGAGATGCGCGAGGCGCTGGGCGCCCTGATCGACCGGGCGCTGAACTCCTCGCTGCCGGAGCACGTCGCCTTCGCCGTGCAGCGCGAACTCTACGAGCGCCTCGGCGAGTTGGCGGCGTACAAGCGGTCCTGCCCGGGCGCCGACCTGACCAGTGACCTGCTGCTCTCCGACCGGCCGGGCGAACAGCCGCTGGCGGAGCACGAGCTGGTCGGCACCCTGTTCACGATGATCGCCGCCGGCTTCGAGACGGCGGTCAACCTGATCGCCAGCGCCGCGCTCGAACTGCTCACCCACCCCGAGGAGTTGGCCCGGGTGCGGGCGGGCGCGACCGACTGGGCGGACGTGATCGAGGAGACCCTCCGGCTGGAGGGCCCGGTCATGTACCTCCCGCTGCGCTACGCGCTGGAGGACATCGACCTCGGCGAGGGCGTGGTGATCGCGAAGGGCGACCCGATCATGATCGGCTTCGCCGCCGCCGGCCGGGACCCGCAGGAGCACCCCGACCGCCCGGACGTGTTCGACCCGAGCCGCGCGGACAAGGGCCACCTGGCGTTCGGCCACGGCCCGCACTTCTGCGTCGGCGCGCCGCTGGCCCGGCTGGAGGCGGAGGTGGCGCTGAGCACCCTGTTCGAGCGGCTGCCCGACCTCGCGCCGGCCGAACCGGGCCGGCGTCCGCCCCGGGTCCCGTCGCTGATCGTCAACGGCCCGGAGTACGTCCACGTGGTGCCCCGTCCACGGACCGGGACCGGCTGAACCCGCCGGTTACGCCTGGGTAGGGTTGAAGGATGGACACG
>NZ_JBSGDD010000064.1:0-45440 GCF_053602195.1 Kitasatospora sp. NPDC004531
CACCCGCTACGACAAACGCGGATACGTCTACCTCGGAACCGTCACCGCAGCAGCCCTGGTCATCTGGCTCCGCACATGATCGACCGGACAAGTCCCTAGTCGAGCAGGCGCTGGCGGGACAGCGGGGTGGAGTGCTCGTGGAAGCCGAGGCTGCGGTAGAGCGCTTCGCCGCCCTCGGTGGCGTGCAGGTCGATCCGGGTGGCGCGGCGTTCGTCGAACCAGGCGAGCAGGGCCTCGGTGCAGGCGCGGGCGTGGCCCCGGCCGCGGTGGTCCGGGTCGGTGCAGATGTTGAAGACGAAGCCGAACAGGCCGTCGGGGTGGCCCGGGGCGGGCAGTCGCTGCTCCAGGGTGCCGACGGCGCAGCTCGCCAGTCGGCCGGGGCGGTCGGGGGCGTCGATCACGTAGGCCTGCAGGCGCCGGTCGGGTTCGGCGAGTTGACGGGCGAGCAGCTCTTCGGCGGTCTGCTGCCACCGGCCGGGGCGCGGTGCGCCCTGCATGGACTCGAACATCAGCGTGCGGAGGCGGACCAGTTCGGCGGCGTCCGCGGGGCGGGCCGGGCGTGGGGTGCTCATGACCGGCAGCGTAGGCGGGGGCGCAAGGGGTTTGTCCGGGGCAGCGCCTAGGCTGAGCGGCATGGCTGATCAGCAGGGTGCGGAGCAGGTGCTCGGGTACGAGCAGGCGCGGGACGAGCTGCTGGAGGTGGTGCGGCGGCTGGAGACCGGCGGGACGACCCTGGAGGAGTCGCTGGCGCTGTGGGAGCGCGGCGAGGAGCTGGCGAAGGTCTGCCAGCGCTGGCTGGACGGCGCCCGGGCCCGGCTGGACGCGGCGCTGGCGGCGGAGGAGTCGGCCGGCGAGTAGCTCCGATTTGTGGCGTACATCACAGGCAGTCGAGGGAATGGTTTAACTTTCATCGAAGTTGGAACGGTCCGTACGGCACCCGCCGTCACCGACCGCCCCACGCTTTGAGGTAGGACAACTCATGACCCTGGCCCTCGACGCCGCCGCCCAGGACCTGCTGTTCCGCGAGGCCCGCACCGCCAACACGTTCTCGGACGAGCCGGTCAGCGACGAGCAGATCCAGGCGATCTACGAGCTGGTGAAGTTCGGCCCGACCGCCTTCAACCAGCAGCCGCTGCGCATCGTCCTGGTCCGCTCCGAGGAGGGCCGCGCCCGCCTGGTGCAGCACATGGCCGACGGCAACAAGGCCAAGACCTCCACCGCGCCGCTGGTCGCCATCCTGGCCGCCGACAACGAGTTCCACGAGGAGCTCCCGACCCAGCTGCCGCACTTCCCGCAGGCGAAGGACATGTTCTTCTCGGAGCGCTCGGTCCGCGAGTCCTCCGCGACCCTGAACGGCGCCCTGCAGGCCGCCTACTTCATCATCGGCGTCCGCGCCGCCGGCCTGGCCGCCGGCCCGATGACCGGCTACGACGCCGAGGGCATCAACAAGGAGTTCTTCGGCGACGGCGACCACTCGGTGCTGGCCGTGGTCAACATCGGCAAGCCGGGCGAGGACGCCTGGTTCCCGCGCAGCCCGCGCCTGGCCTACGACGAGGTCGTCACCACCGTCTGAGCCGGCCCGTGACATCGAAAGGCCCCCGCCGTGCCCGGCGGGGGCCTTTCGCATGCGCTGCCGCGGGACCGCTACTTCAGCGTCCCGGCGAGCTGTGCGAGCTCCTCGTAGGAGGCGGTGCCGGTGAGCACCGTGGTGCCGGTGCTGCCGGCCGGGCGGGTCAGCGCCCGGTAGCGGTCGCCCTGCACCCGCTGCCACTCCTGGCCGTCCACCGTGGAGCTGCCGTCGGGCTTGCCGCCGGGGACGTTCTTCGCGACCACGTCGGCGGGTTTGTCGTCGCTCTGCTCGATCGCCGCGTACTGGCCGGAGGCGGTGCTCAGGCCCAGGTGCCACAGCCAGTGGCCCTTGTCGTTCGAGTAGCTGACCGAGGTGGCCTTCCAGCCCTCCGGGAGCGAGCCCGGGCCGAGCAGCGGGTACGGGGCGGCACGCTTCGCCGACGCCACCTCGGCCTGGTACGTCACCGCGTGCACGCCGGCCTTGCCGTCCGCGCTGGGGATGCTGAAGTACGCGACCGCCACCACGACGCCGACCGCCGCCATCGACAGGACCATGTCCCGTACCGTCTGGCGGCCCTTCTTGCTGCTGTCTGCCACCCGCCCATGGTAGGCGGCGCTTACGGAACGCCGGTGCACCGGCCACCCCGTCGCGGTGCGCGCGGAGTGCGCCGCAGACTCCCGTCCCACCTGCCGATACGATCGCAGCATCCCTCATCGCAGCGCTGGTGACCCTCCGCGACCCGGCGCTGACTGGCCGTCGCGTACAGAGAGGTAACGACGATGACCACGCAGTACCCGCACCACCTTCCCAGCGCACTGGAGGTCGCGCCGGAAGCTCCCGACCGCAACCTGGCCCTCGAACTGGTCCGGGTCACCGAGGCCGCCGCGATGGCGGCCGGCCGGTGGGTCGGCCGGGGAGACAAGAACGGCGCCGACGGCGCGGCGGTGAAGGCGATGCGCACGCTCGTCTCCACCGTCTCGATGAACGGCGTGGTCGTCATCGGCGAGGGCGAGAAGGACGAAGCCCCGATGCTGTACAACGGCGAGCGGGTCGGCGACGGCACCGGCGCCGAGTGCGACGTGGCGGTCGACCCGGTGGACGGCACCACGCTGACCGCCAAGGGCATGAACAATGCCGTCGCGGTCCTCGCGGTCGCCGACCGCGGCACCATGTTCGACCCCAGCGCGGTCTTCTACATGGACAAGCTGGTGTGCGGCCCCGAGGCCGCCGACTTCGTCGACATCACCGCCCCCGCCGCCGTCAACATCCGCCGGGTCGCCAAGGCCAAGGGCTCCGCCGTCGAGGACGTCACCGTCGTCGTCCTGGACCGGCCCCGCCACAACGACCTGGTCAAGGAGATCCGCGAGGCCGGCGCCCGGATCAAGTTCATCTCCGACGGCGACGTGGCCGGCGCGATCATGGCGGCCCGCGAGGGCACCGGCGTCGACCTGCTGATGGGCGTCGGCGGCACCCCCGAGGGCATCATCGCGGCCTGCGCGATGAAGTGCATGGGCGGCGTCATCCAGGGCCGGCTGTGGCCCAAGGACGAGGCCGAGAAGCGCAAGGCGCTGGACGCCGGCCACGACCTGGACCGGGTGCTGCATACCGACGACCTGGTCAGCGGCGAGAACGTGTTCTTCGTCGCCACCGGCATCACCGACGGCGAGCTGCTGCGCGGCGTCCACTACCGCTCGGAGACCGCCACCACGTCCTCGCTGGTGATGCGCTCCAAGAGCGGGACGATCCGCCGGATCGACTCCACCCACAAGCTGTCGAAGCTGCGGGCCTACAGCGCGATCGACTTCGACCGCGCCAACTGAGCCCGGGCGCAGGCGCGTTCGGACGCGGGTGCGTTCCGGGCGCGGGTGCGTTCGGGTCGGGTTTCTGCCCACGCGTTCAGGGGCCGCCGGGGAGTGCTTCCCCGACGGCCCCTGCGGGGAAGCTCTAGCCGGCTATCCGGGTCGTCAGGCGCCGGGCGTCCAGCAGTTCGGCCTCGCGGCGGCGCCGGCGGGCGAGCACCACGCGGCGCTCGGCGGCCGTCAGGCCGCCCCAGACGCCGTAGGGCTCGGGCTGGGCGAGCGCGTGCTCGCGGCACTCCAGCAGCACCGGGCAGCGGGCGCAGACCCGCTTGGCGTGCTCCTCGCGGGAGAGCCGGGCCGCCGTCGGCTCCTTGGAGGGAGCGAAGAACAGCCCGGCCTCGTCGCTGCGGCAGGCGGCGGAAGTGTGCCAGGGGTTGTCGTCCGGATCCGGTGCCGCGGGGCGGCGGGCGGCGGCGGTGGACTCGATCGGATGCAGCACGGTGACTCCTGACCAGGCTCAAGGCTCGGGGATCGGTCGCCTCCTGCCCGACTGCCCCGTGCTCCCTCGCCGTGGCACCGTCGCCGACCCGCGGGGTCACAGCCGTACAGGAACGATGTGCGATTGGAACTACCCCGCCGCCCCCGGATTCATGCACACCGCACGCAATCGACTACCCACTGCACTCGCAGCAACGACGAGTGCCGCCAGGCGAGTTGACGATCCGCGCGATCCCCGCAGGTCAGCCCTCCAGCTGCCGGCGCACCCACTCCTTGAGCTTCTTGCCGCGCTTCGGCTTGGCCTCGCAGCCGCCGAACACCGCCGCTCCCTTGATCCGCACCACCGGCGCGTACGGGTCCGGCGAGGTCTGCTCGCGGACGTCGAAACCGCCGAAGATGCCCGCTCCGCTGCCCTGCAGGGTGACGTTCTCCGGGACCCGGATCTCCACGCCGCCGAACACCGCGAACACCTCGATGACCACCTCCGGCGACTCGAACACCGCGTCGGTCAGGTCGATCTCGACCCCGCCGAACACCGCGACGGCCTTCAGGTGCGAACCCACCCGCCAGCGGCCCTTGCGGGCGGCGCCGCCGAACACCGCGAGCATGGTGGGCGATTCGGCCCGGGCCGGCGGCAGCTGCTGCTGCGGGGCGGGGGCCGGGGTCTCCAGCGGCGGCTTGGTCAGGTTGTGCCGGATCGGCCCCGGGTGGGTGGGCAGATCGCGGGTGAGCGGCTCCAACTCGCCGAACGTGCGGGCGCTGTAGGCCGCCTCGATCCGTTCGGCGTGCTCGTCGGCGGTGAGCCGGCCCTCCGCGTAGGCGTCGCGCAGCAGGTCGGCGACGCGTTCGCGGTCGGCGTCGGCGGCCCGGAGCTCGGCGGCCAGGTCGGTACCGGGGGCGGGAGCGGGAGCCGGGGCGGCCTCGCTCTTCTTCATCGGGGCGGGCGGCTGGCCCTGCGGCTGCTGCGCGGGAGAGTTGTCCACGTCACAAGCCTAGCGAGCCCGCCCCGCGCCCGAACGCCGGTTCGAGGCAAAGCGGGTGGGGCCGGGGCACCCCGGGGCGGGTGCGGACCGGGGCGGGCGGGTCGGCGTGAGCCGCGTCACGCAGGTCGACCTGAGCGCCGGGTGCGTGCGCCGTGCGCCTAACCTGGAGGGTGCCTCGTCGACGACGCCGAAAGAACTGAAGGATCTCCCCCATGGCTTCAGAGTTCGCCTACCGCGACCTGCTCCCGCTCGGTGCGGACACCACCCCGTACCGCAAGCTCACCTCCGAGGGCGTCTCCACCTTCGAGGCCGGCGGTCGCACCTTCCTCCAGGTCGAGCCGGAGGCCCTGCGGCTGCTCACCGCCGAGGCCATGCACGACATCTCGCACTACCTGCGCCCGGCCCACCTCGCCCAGCTGCGCCGCATCCTGGACGACCCGGAGGCCAGCCCCAACGACCGCTTCGTCGCGCTGGACCTGCTGAAGAACGTCAACATCTCGGCCGGCGGCATCCTCCCGATGTGCCAGGACACCGGCACCGCGATCGTCATGGGCAAGCGCGGCCAGAACGTGCTGACCTCCGGTCAGGACGAGTCGGCGATCGCCCGCGGCGTGTACGACGCGTACACCAAGCTCAACCTGCGCTACTCCCAGATGGCCCCCGTGACCATGTGGGACGAGAAGAACACCGGCAACAACCTGCCGGCCCAGATCGAGCTGTACGCCACCGACGGGGACGCCTACAAGTTCCTGTTCATGGCCAAGGGCGGCGGCTCGGCGAACAAGTCGTACCTGTACCAGGAGACCAAGGCGATCCTCAACGAGTCGTCGATGCTCACCTTCCTGGAGCAGAAGATCCGCTCGCTGGGCACCGCGGCCTGCCCGCCGTACCACCTGGCGATCGTGGTCGGCGGCACCAGCGCCGAGTTCGCCCTCAAGACCGCGAAGTACGCCTCCGCGCACTACCTCGACAACCTGCCGACCGGCGGCGACGCCAGGACCGGGCACGGCTTCCGCGACCTGGAGCTGGAGCAGAAGGTCTTCGAGCTCACCCAGAAGATCGGCATCGGCGCCCAGTTCGGCGGCAAGTACTTCTGCCACGACGTCCGCGTCATCCGCCTCCCGCGCCACGGCGCCTCGCTGCCCGTCGCGATGGCCGTCTCCTGCTCGGCCGACCGCCAGGCGCTCGGCAAGATCACCGCCGAGGGCGTGTTCCTGGAGCAGCTGGAGACCGAGCCGGCGAAGTACCTGCCGGAGACCACCGACGCCCACCTGGACGGCGACGTGGTCCGGGTCGACCTCGACCAGCCGATGGCCGCGATCCGCGAGCAGCTCTCCAAGCACCCCGTGAAGACCCGGCTCTCGCTCTCCGGGACGCTGGTCGTCGCCCGCGACATCGCCCACGCGAAGATCAAGGAGCGGCTGGACCGCGGCGAGGGCATGCCGCAGTACATGAAGGACCACCCGGTCTACTACGCCGGCCCCGCGAAGACCCCCGAGGGCTACGCGTCCGGCTCCTTCGGCCCGACCACGGCCGGCCGGATGGACTCCTACGTCGACCAGTTCCAGGCCGCCGGCGGCTCCATGGTCATGCTCGCCAAGGGCAACCGCTCCAAGCAGGTCACCAAGGCCTGCAACGAGCACGGCGGCTTCTACCTCGGCTCGATCGGCGGGCCGGCGGCGCGACTCGCCCAGGACTGCATCAAGAAGGTCGAGGTCCTGGAGTACCCCGAGCTCGGCATGGAGGCCGTCTGGCGCATCGAGGTCGAGGACTTCCCGGCGTTCATCGTGGTGGACGACAAGGGCAACGACTTCTTCGCCGAGGTGACGGACGGGCCGCTGATCACCAACCTGCGGGTGCGCTCGGCGCAGTGACCCGCTGAAACGGGACGAGCCCCGGCCGGTGAGGGTCGGGGCTCGTTCTGGTGACGTGGGTGCTGGTCACGGGGTGTTCGGGGCCGTGCCGAGCGGCTCGAAGATCTCGTCGTCCTGCGGCGATTCCGGGTTCTCGATCCGCTCCACGGCCGGGGCCGCCGGCTGCCCGGCCAGCACCTCGTAGGCACGCTCGATCGCGTTCTGGTCGGTGGGCTCGGCGACGTGCTCGACCGGAGCCGGAAGCTGCTCGGTCTCGGGAACGAGGGTGGTGGTCTCGTCGGCCATGGGGTGGGCCGCCTTTCATTTCAAGGGTACGGATCACCCGGACGACTCGCCCCGGGCACGGGGCCAGTATCGTAGGGGCCGCTAAATGTCTCATAAACGTCGCACCTTGCATCCGCTTGGTGGACGTTTGCTCGCACCCTCATAAGCTGACGCCCCCACACGACCGGCGACAGCGTGGGGAACAGACGGTTCATCGGCCACAGGGGAGGACATGGAGCTTCAGGGCACGCGCTCCGCAGAGGCGTTGCGCTTCCAAGTGCTCGGCCCTGTCCAGGCATGGCGTGGTGACGCTCCGCTGGCGCTCGGATCGCCGCAACAGCAGGCGGTCCTGGTCGCTCTGCTGCTCGGCGAGGGCCGCCCGGTGACCACCGATGACCTGGTGGACGGCATCTGGGGCGACCGAACCCCACCACAGGCGGTCGCGGCGCTGCGCACGTACATCTCCCGGCTGCGCTCGGTACTGGAGCCGAATCGCGAAGTCCGCAAACCCGCCGAGGTGCTGGTTTCGGTGAGCGACGGCTACGCGCTGCGGATTCCGGCGGACTCCGTGGACCTGGCGGTCTTCGAGCAGCGGGTCGCGGAGGCCGCGAGCGCGCGGTCCGAGGGATCGTTCCGCGCCGCGCACGACGGACTGGTCTCGGCGCTGGACCTGTGGAGCGGTCGCCCGATGCCGGGAGTTCCCGGGCCGTACGCCGAAGCACAGCGCGGCCGGTTGACAGAGCGTCGGCTGGCCGTCGCCGAGGAGCGCTGCGCGATGGCGCTGGAGATCGGTCTGCACGCCGATGTGGTGGCCGAACTCAACTCGTTGTCCGCCGCCCATCCACTGCGCGAGCGCCTGCGCGAACTGCTGATGCTGGCGCTGTACCGCAGCGGTCGACAGGCCGAGTCGCTGGGCGTGTACGCGGACACCCGGAAGCTGTTGATCGACGAGTTGGGTGTGGAGCCGGGCACCGGACTGGCCGCCATGCACGCCCGCATCCTGGCCGGCGATCCGGAGCTGATGGCGGTCCTCGCCGCACCTCCGAAGATCGCTGCGGATGAGTCGTCCACCTTCGTACCGCCCGCCCAACTCCCGGCGGACGTATCGGACTTCAGCGGCCGCAGCAAGGTGGTCAACGAGCTCCGGGACGTACTGAGGGCCGGTTCCGGCCAAGCCGTGGTGGTCACCTCGCTGGCCGGCATCGGCGGCGTCGGGAAGACCACCCTTGCGGTGCACGTGGCCCACCTGGTGCGGCCGGACTTCCCGGACGGGCAGCTGTACGTGGACCTACGCGGCGCGGGTGCGTCCCCGGCCGATCCCGCGGTGGTGCTTGGTGACTTCCTGCACGCGCTCGGCGTGCCCGACGCTCCCGACTCGCTGGACCAGCGTGCCGCGATGTACCGCTCGCTGCTGGCCGACAAGCGGATGCTGATCCTGCTCGACAACGCGCGCGACGCCCAGCAGTTGAGGCCGCTGATCCCAGGCGTCTCCGGCAACGCCGTGATGGTGACCAGCCGTTCACGGCTGGCGGAGATCCCCGGCGCCCACCTGGTGGACATCGAGGAGCTGACCCCGGACGAGGCACTGGCGCTGTTCTCCGCGATCGTCGGGATCGAGCGGGTGGCAGCCGAGCCCGAGGCCGCGCTCCAGGTGGTGACCTCCTGCGGATTCCTTCCGCTGGCGGTCCGCATCGCCGCCGCCCGGCTGGCCAGTCGGCCGCGGTGGAGTGTCTCCGACCTGGCCCGTCGGTTAGCGGACCAGCGCAACCGGCTCCAGGAGCTCCAGCTCGGCAACCTCGCCGTGGAGACCACCCTGGGGCTCGGTTACGCCCAGTTGCAGCCCGAGGAGGCCCGGGCGTTCCGACTGCTCGCGCTGGTGGACTCGCCGGACCTCCCGCTTGCGGCCGTCGCCGCGCTGCTCGGAACTCCCGAGCAGGAGGCGGAGGACCTGGCCGAGGCGCTGGTCGAGGCGAACATGCTGGAGTGCTTCACGCCCGGCCGGTATCGCTACCACGACCTGCTGCGCCTCTATGCCCAGCGGCAGAACGTCAAGACCGGCGACTCGGAGAACCAACAGGTCGCGCTGCTGCGGCTTTTGGACCTGCTCCACGCCACCATGCGGAACGCTGAGCAGGTGCTCGAACCCGACGACACCCCGATGGAGCCGCTGTGCGTCGCGCAGTCGGCCGGACTGTCGTTCTCCGACACGGCCACCGCCCGCGAGTGGCTCCGGTCGGAGATCGCGGTTCTGCTCAGCTCGGTCGAGGCCGCGGCCAGTGCGCCGCTGGACCTGGTGCAGCCCGTAGTAGAGATCCTGCAGAGCATGTCCAGCGTGGTCGAGGACCCGTCTCTCGCCCCACGCATCCGCAGCGTCCTGCACGCTGCCGCAGCGAATCCGGCGGCCCGGAGCGACGCGGGGACGCTGGCCCGAGTGCACTACGCGCTCGGCCACATGCACCAGGTGGCGGCCGAACTCGCCGAGGCGGAGCAGGAGCTGACCGCCAGTCTGGCCCTCCAGCCGACCGAGCGGGCCACCATGCTGCGGGCGGTCACGACCTACACGCTGGCGATCGTCCTGATCATGGCGGGCCGGCCGGCCGCGGCACTGCCGTTCCACGAACAGGCGCTCCAGATGATGTCCCAGTTCGACGCGCCGATCGTCGAGGCCCGTGTGCTCGGCAACATGGCCCGTTCCTACGTCGGCCTGGACCGGCACGAGGAGGCGGTCGAGGCCGCCCGGGCGGCGGTGACGGCGGCCCGGTCGTCAGGCAACCTGCCCTGCCTGGCCGACACCCTCTACCAGTTGGGCGTCGTCCTTCGGTCGACCGGTGAGCCTGGCGAGGCGGCCATACACCTCCGTGAGGCGCACCAGCTGTACCGCGCCCATCAGCATCCGATCTGGGAGGGCTATTCGCTGGCCCGGCTCGCCGCGTGTCTGCTCGCCGATGGGCAGTTCGCGGCGGCGGCCGAGGCGGCGGAGGAGTCGTTGTCGATCGCTCAGGAGATCGAGGCGGCGTACTGCCAGGGGATGGCGAACGCGGCGTTGGGCGAGGCGTTGCTCGAACTCGGGCAGCCGTCGCGTGGGTTGGCGTGTCTGCAGGAGGCGTTGACGGTGTTCACGCGGCTCGGTGTGCCCGAGGCCCAGCCCGTGCAGGACCTCATCGACTCGCGGCACACCGAGCCTTCCCCTCCCCCCGCGCCGTAGGCCTTCGCTCCCCCCGTGGTTCCCCCTGGTCCCCCCTGGCGAAGGCCTGTCCCCCCGGGGCGTCGGCGTCCCCGCAGCCCCCCGGCTGCGGGAACGCTTTGACGCTTCCCCGGCGCTGAGGAAGACTCTGCCAGGCCGCGATTGACGTTCGATAAACGTCCGCGTCAATGGAGTTGATGGGGCGTCGGGGCTGGTCAGGGGCGTGGTGCGGGCATGGTGGAGGGCGTGCGGGGCGGTGGCGCGCGCCGTGGCGGGCGACGGTGTGCTTCCCCTGGCGGGCGATATTCGCCCAACGGCGCACGAGTTGGCCGGAAACGGACTCCACGGTGCGGTGATCGCGTTTATTCTCATAGGCCAGGGTCGGGAGTGGTGTGCGGACCACTACAGGTGGGGCAGGACGCGCGCGGGAGAGGTGCCCAGATCACGTGACGGACGAACAGATTGCTGTCTCCGCCGACGCCGAGCGGGCGTCCGCGGGGGAGGGCCGCCGGGCCGAGCGGGCGGGGCAGGCCGCCGCGTTCGATGCGATGGGCGAGCGGTATCAGGAGGTGTTTCCGGCCAGGTCGGGTCAGTTGGCCTGTGCCGGGTGGCTGGTCGAGCAGCTGCCCGCCGGGGCCCGGGTGGTGGACGTGGGTTGCGGGGCGGGTGAGCCGACCGCCCGGCAGTTGGCGGACGGCGGCCTGCGGGTGCTCGGCGTGGACCTCTCGGCAGGCATGCTGGAGCAGGCCCGCAAGGCGGTGCCGGAGGCGGAGTTCCGCCGGCTGGACGTAGTCGACCTGGCCACCGAGAACGCCGAGCGGCTGTGGGGCGTCCCCGAGTTGGGGCCGGCCGGGGCCGGTGCGTGGGACGGCGCGGCGGCGTTCTTCTCGCTGCTGATGCTGCCCCGGGCGGAGATCGCCGTGGCGCTCGGCCGGATCCGTGAACTGCTGCGCCCGGGCGGCCTGTTGGCGCTGGGCATGGTGGAGGCGGACCTGGACGACGCGCCGCTGCCGTTCCTGGAGCAGCAGATCCGGGTGAGCGGCTACCTGCGCGAGGAGCTGACGGGGCTGCTGGAGCGGTCGGGCTTCGCCGTGGAGGCGGTGGACAGCCAGTCGTACGCCCCCGCGGGGTCCGCGCAGCCGCCGGAGACCCAGCTGTACCTGCGCTGTCGGCGCACCGGCTGACCCGGGGTCGGCCTCCGCCTTCGACGTCCTCCACATCTGCACAGAATCGGGCAGCCCGTGCGCGACCAACTGGAGCCCCTGGCGGGGCAACAGCCCGCCGTACCCGTCCAGCGGCATCCGCCGGACGGGCTGCCCCGGCTTGCCGAGCGCCTGGCGTACCTGGACGGTGCGGCCCGGCGGATCAACAGTTCGCTCGACCTGACGGCCACCCTGCGCAATCTGGGCCGGGTGCTGGTGCCCGAACTCGCCGACGCCCTGGTGGTGTTGGTGCGCGACCCGCTGCCCGACGTCGAGCGCGACCTCGGGCGGCCGCGCGCCCTGCGGGTGCTGCACACCTGCGGAACGCGGCTGGGCCGCCGCGGCGGGTTGCGCCCGGTGCCGCCCGGCAGCGCGCTGGAGCGCGCCCTGGAACGGCGGGCCCCGCACGGTCCGGTGGTGCTGGACGGGCCGCGCGACGGCCTGTTCGCCGAGCTGCTCGGCGCCCGGGCGCTGGGCCGGCTGGCGGCCGGGACGGCGCTGCTGGCACTGCCGCTGCACGGTCGGCAGGCCGCGCTGGGCATGCTGCTGCTGATTCGGCGCCCGGGCGCCGAGCGGCGGGCGTCCTTCGATCCGGCGGACACCGCGACGGCCGCGCACCTGGCCACGCACGCGGGCCTGGCCGTGGACACCGCGCTGCGCTACACCCGTGAGTGGGAGATCGCCGACGAGTTGCAGCGCTCGATGCTGCCCGCGGAGCTCCCGCAGCCGCACGGCGTGCGCCTGGCGCACCGCTACCTGCCCGGCGAGCGCGGGGCGCAGGTCGGCGGCGACTGGTACGACTCGATCCCGCTGCCGGGCAACCGGGTGGCGCTGATCGTCGGCGACGTGATGGGCCACTCGCTGACCTCGGCCGCCGTGATGGGCCAGCTGCGGACCTCCGCGCAGACCCTGGCGGGCCTCGACCTGCCGCCGCACGAGGTGCTGTACCACCTGGACGAGCAGGCCCAACGCCTGGGCCGCGAACACCACTTGGCGACCTGCGTGTACGCGGTGTACGACCCGATCGCGGGCCGGGTGGTGATCGCCAACGCCGGACACGTGCCGCCGGTGCTGGTCGGCCCGGACGGCGCCAGCGAGCTGCTGGACCTGCCGCCGGGCGCGCCGATCGGCGTCGGCGGGGTGGACTTCACCTCGGTGGAGCTCGCCGCCCCGCCCGGCTCGTCGCTGCTGCTGTTCACCGACGGCCTGGTGGAGACCCGCCGCCGCCCGCTGGGCACCGGCCTGGAACTGCTGCGGGCCCGGCTGCAGGGGGCGCACCGGTTCACCCCCGAGCAGCTGTGCCAGGAGGCGCTGCGGATCCTGCCGCCCGGCGACCGGGCCGACGACATCGCGCTGCTGGCCGCCGCGTTCGACGGGATCCCGGCGGACGACGTCGCCTACTGGTACCTGCAGCCGCGCCACGAGACCCCGGGCCGGGCCCGGCGGCTGGCCGGGCACGCGCTGCACAACTGGGGCCTGGACCATCTGCGGGAGAACTGCGAGCTGATGGTCAGCGAGCTGGTCACCAACGCGATCCGGCACGCCACCCGCCCGGTGACCCTCCGGCTGGTGCGCACCTCCCGGCTGCGCTGCGAGGTCGGCGACGACTCCGCCGCACTCCCCCGCACCCGCCGGGCCGGCCCCGACGAGGAGCGCGGGCGCGGCCTGCAGATAGTCGCCCGGTGCGCGGACCGCTGGGGTGCGACGCGGCTGGGCGCCGGCAAGGTGGTCTGGTTCGAGCAACGGCTGTGAACCGCCCGGGCCCTGCCACCACTCAGTCGGCAGGCCTCCCGCTGCTCAGTCGGCGAACCTGCTGTCGGTGGCGGCGAGCCGGTCCAGTGCGGCGAGGACGGCCGGGCCGAGGACGGTGAGAGCGAGGGGGCGGGAGCGGCGCAGGCCGAGGACGCTGCGCAGGACGTCGGCGTGGTGGATCTCGTGGAGGGCGGCGGCGTACTCCTCGGCCTCGGCGGGGGCTCCGGCGGCCTCGGCGGCCTGCCAGGTCAGGAGGAGGGCCTTGACCACGGCGAACATCATGCGGCGGCCGCGGACCAGTTCGGGCCGGTCGTTGAGGCCGAAGACCTCGATGGTGGCCTCGCCGCGGACGGTCAGCGGGTCGTACGCGCCGGAGTCCAGGTAGAGCAGCAGGTGGTCGGCCGGGTCCTCGCGGCACGGGTCGACCAGCAGGCCGTCGCCGGTGGACGGGTCGCGCGGGAAGCGGTCGCGCTTGCGGTTGCTGTTGCAGTGCGCGCAGGCCAGCAGGTGGTTCTGCCAGTCGAAGGTGCGCAGCGGGGCCTGGGCGATCGGCTCGAAGTGGTCGATGTCGGTGCCCAGGTTGTCGCCGCAGTACATGCAGCGCTCCAGCCCCGGCGCCATCTGCCGCAGCAGCAGGCGCAGTTGGGCCTTCTGGCGGGCGGCCTTGCGCCATGCGGCGCGGCCGGACGCGGTGCTGGGGCCCGCCGCCCGGATGCCGGCGGTGGCGCGGTCGAGTTCGGCGGCCAACCGGGGTTGCAGGGCGGGCCGCTGGAGCGGGATCACTCGTCCCGGCCGAGCAGCCGCGCGGTGACCTCGTCGACCCGGGCCGTCAGCGAACTGTTCAGTTTCGCCCCCAGCTCCCGGTACTCGGCGAGTTCCGCGTCGGTGGCCCGGCCCGCGTACATCTTGCGCTCCAGCCGCACCAGCAGCCGGCGTTCGGCCTCGGCGGCCGGCGAGTAGGCGCTGGGCAGCCCGAACAGTTCGGACAGGACGGTGTCCTCGCCGCTGCCGTACAGCACCCGTTGGCGCAGGTCCTCGTCGAGGCGGTGCGGCGCGAAGTCCTCGGCGGGGCCCGGCAGTCGGATCAGCGCGCCGGGGTCGGCGGCCTGGCAGACGTACGGGCTGTGGGTGGCGACCAGGAACTGGGTGCGCGGGAAGTGCTCGGTCAGCCATCCGCCGATGCGCTGCTGCCACACCGGGTGCAGGTGGCGGTCCACGTCGTCGATCAGCACGGGGCCGGGGGGCGTGGACTGCTGCTGCGTCGCCGCGAGCAGGCTCACCAGGCGGGCCAACGTGGCTACGCCGTCGCCGAGTTCGTCGAGCGGCAGTTCCAGGGGGCCGTGGGCGACGAGGTGGCGGTCCGGGTCGCTGACCTGCCAGCCCGGGGGCAGGACGGCGGCCAGCAGGTCGGGGTGGAGGGGGGTGGTCGGGGGTGCGGCGCTGTCGACGAACAGTGCCTGCGGCGGGCGTTGGGGCTCGCCGGGGTGCCAGCGGGGGGCGGGCTGTGCCTCCACCCAGCCGGGGGCCGGAGACGGGGACGGGGACGGGGACGGGGCGCTCGGGAGGGCGCCGAGGGCCATGCCGACCGCGCGGAGGAGGGTGCTTTTGCCGCTGGCGTTCGGGCCCGCGACGACGGTCCAGCCGGGGGCGGGCGGGATGGACAGGTCGACTTCGCGTGGGCCGGTGAAGCACTTCACGTCGGCGACCCTGATCCGCGACACGTACATCGGGCACCCCCTGGCTCGTTGCCGGCAGGGTGATGTATGCCCACGCGTTGCCCGCCCACCCACCCGTGGCCCCGCCGCCGAGGTGGACGCCCGGGAACCCGCTGCGCGGAGCCGGGGCGGGAGCTCGAAACCTGCCCACCCACCCACCCGTGACCCCACCGCCGAGGCGGACACCCGGGGCAACCCGCTGCGCGGAGCCGGGGCGGGGGTACGGGACTTGCCCCCACCCGCCCGCCCGGGGCCCCGCCGCCGAGGTGGACGCCCGGGAACCCGCTGCGCGGAGCCGGGGCGGGTGCTCGAAACCTGCCCACCCACCCACCCGTGACCCCACCGCCAAGGTGGACGCAGGGCAGTTCGCTGCGCGGGGCTGGGGTGGGCGGGGTGCGCTGCGGAGCAGAGGCGGGGCGGGTGCGCGCTGCGCAGGGCCGGGGCGGGAGCGCGGCAGCAGGTGAGTGGGTGCCGGGGGCGCGAGAGCGGGCGGGTGCCGGGGGCCTGCACCGTCCGCTCGTGGCCCCGCTGGGCAAGGTGGGCCCACGGGGCAACCCGTTGAGCGGGGCTGGGGTCGGGGGTGCGCTGCGCGGAGCAGAGGCGGGGCGGGTGCGCGGGGCCGGGGCGGGAGCGCGGGAGCAGGTGGGTGGGTGCCGGGGCCTGCGCCCCCGGCCGTGGCCCCGCTGCCGAGGTGGACGCAGGGCAGTTCGCTGCGCGGGGCGGGAGCGCGAGAGCGGGCGGGTGGGTGGACGTCGGGGCCTGCACCGTCCGCTCGTGGCCCCACCGCCAAGGCGGGCCCCACGGCAACCCGTTGCGCGGGGCTGGGGCGGGTGCGCGCCGCGCGGGGCCGGGGCGGGAGTGCGAGAGCGGGTGGGTGGTGTCGGGGTCTGCCTCAGCCACCTGCCGGCGGCCCTGCCCCGAGGTAGACGGAGGGGACAGTCCGGTGCACGCCGCCCGTGGCCCCGCCGCCGAGGTCGGCCTGCGGGGCCGGGGTGGGAGTGCGGGAGCGGGTGGGTGGGTGACGGGGTCTGCCTCAGCCACCTGCCGGTGGCCCCGCTGGCGAGGTGGGGCGAGGGGCGATCTGCGGCGCGGGTGGGTGCGGGGTCGGGGTCAGGGCGGCGGTGGGGTCACGGGTGGGTGGGTGGGAGGCGGACCGGGAGGCCCCGCAGGGACTCGCGGAGGGCGGTGGCGAAGCGTTCGTACTCGGGGGTGCGGGCGGAGCCGGGGCGGTGGGCGAGACCGATGCGGCGGCCGGGGGTGGGGGCGGCGAAGCGGACGGCGGCGAGGCGGTCGGTGCGGCCGGTTTCGACGTCGAGGGCGGTGGCGGGGAGCAGGGTGACGCCGAGGCCGCCGGCGACGAGTTGGACGAGGGTGGAGAGTCCGGCGGCACGGGTGCTCCCGCCGGAGGCGTCGGCGCCGACCTCGCGGCAGATGTCGAGTGCCTGGTCGCGCAGGCAGTGGCCTTCTTCGAGCAGCAGCACGTCGAGGTCGAGCAGGACGTCGCGCGGCACGTCGGCGCGTCCGGCGAGCTCGTGCTCGGGCGGCACGATCAGCACGAAGTCCTCGTCGAACAGCGGGATTTCGGCCACCGGGACGGCGCCGCCGGCGGGCAGTGCGAGCAGCAGCAGGTCGAGTCGTCCGGCGGCGAGGCCGTCGAGCAGGGACGGGGTGCGTTCTTCGTGGACGTGGAGTTCGAGGTCGGGGAAGGCGTCGCGGACCAGTCGCAGCACGTTCGGCAACAGGTAGGGCGCGACGGTGGGGATGACGCCGAGGTGCAGCGGCCCGGTGAAGGGGCGGCGGGCGGCTTCGACCTCCTCGGTGAGGGCGTGCAGCGCGGAGAGCACCTGGCGGGCGTGCGCGGCGACGCGTTCGCCGAGCGGGGTGATCATGACGCGGCGGGTGGTGCGTTCGACGAGCTGGGCGCCGAGGGTCTCTTCGAGGGCGGCGACGGCGCCGGAGAGCGCGGGTTGGCTGGTGCCGATCGCGGCGGCGGCCTCGCGGAAGTGCAGGTGTTCGGCGACGGCGGTGAAGGCCCGCAGCTGGGCGACGGTGGGGGTGCGTTGCGTAGGGTGCTTCACGGTGCGCTTCCTGCCGGGGTTCGGTGCTGTCTCCAGTGTGCCGCACTGATCGGGATTGCCTATCAGGCAAAGCGGAAGATCCGATTTCACTGATCAGTAGCGATGTGCGACGCTGGGAAACGTCCGCAATTCGGACAACCCTCATCCCAACCCTTGGAGTAGCGACGTGCTGACGATCGGCGACAAGTTCCCCGAGTTCGAACTCAACGCCTGTGTGGACCTCGACGCCGCCAACGCCTTCGCCGAGATCAACCACAAGTCCTACGAGGGCAAGTGGAAGGTCGTCTTCTTCTGGCCGATGGACTTCACCTTCGTCTGCCCGACCGAGATCGCCGCGTTCGGCAAGCTGAACGAGGAGTTCGCCGACCGTGACGCCCAGATCCTCGGCGTCTCGGGCGACTCGGAGTACGTGCACCACGCCTGGCGCAAGGACCACAAGGACCTGCGCGACCTGCCCTTCCCGATGCTGGCCGACGTCAAGCACGACCTGATGCGTGCCTGCGGCGTCGAGGGCGCGGACGGCACCGCCCAGCGCGCGGTGTTCATCGTCGACCCGAACAACGAGATCCAGTTCGTCATGGTGACCGCCGGCTCCGTCGGCCGTAACCCGAAGGAGGTCCTGCGCGTGCTGGACGCCCTGCAGACCGACGAGCTGTGCCCGTGCAACTGGAACAAGGGCGAGGACACCCTCGACGCCCAGGCCCTGCTGGCCGGCTGACCCCGATGGCTCTCGACGAACTCAAGGCCGCCCTGCCGGACTACGCCAAGGACCTGAAGCTCAACCTGGGCTCGGTCATCGGCAACTCGGACCTGCCGGAGCAGCAGCTCTGGGGCACCGTGCTGGCCTGCGCGATGGCGACCGGCTCGTCCGCCGTGCTGCGTGAGCTGGAGCCCGAGGCCAAGTCGCACCTGTCCCCGGAGGCCTACCAGGCCGCCAAGGGCGCCGCCGCGATCATGGCGATGAACAACGTCTACTACCGGACGCTGCACCTGCTCTCCGACAAGGAGTACGGGACGATGCGCGCCGGTCTGCGGATGAACATCATCGGCAACCCGGGCGTCGACAAGGTCGACTTCGAGCTGTGGTGCTTCGCGGTCTCCGCGATCAACGGCTGCGGCCAGTGCCTCGACTCGCACGAGGGCGTGCTGCGCAAGGCCGGCGTCGAGCGCGAGGTCGTCCAGGCCTCCGTGAAGATCGCCGCGACCGTCCAGGCCGTCGCCTCGGTGCTGGACGCCGAAGCGCAGCTGGCGTAACCGCCGCAGGAACGCACAAGGTCCGCCTGTGGGAGGGGAGTTCCCCTCCGGCAGGCGGACCTTCGCGCGTCGCTACTGCTTGCGGGCGGCCTCTATCGCCTCGAAGACCTCCAGGCCGGCCGCGTTGCGTTGGCGCAGGTGCCCGGTGACGGTGTTGGTGACGGCGATCAGCGGCACCGCAACGATCGCGCCGGCGATGCCGCCGATGATGGAGCCCGCCGCGACGCCGAGCACCACGGCCAGCGGGTGGACCCGCACCGCCCGGCCGAGGATCAGCGGCTGCAGGATGTGGCCCTCCAGCTGCTGGACGGCGACCAGCACCACCAGGGCCATCAGCGCCTTGAAGGGGCCGACGGTGACCAGCGCGATCAGCACGGCGATGGTGCCGGTGACCAGCGCGCCGACCAGCGGCACGAACGCCCCCAGGAAGATGATCACCGCGAGCGGCATCGCCATCGGCACGCCGAGCAGTTGGAGCCCGATGCCGATGCACAGCGCGTCGATGAACGCGACGACCACGGTGCCGCGCACGTACGCGGTCAGCGTGACCCAGGCCTTCGGCCCGGCGCCGGCCATCGCGTAGCGGGAGTGCCGGGGCAGCCCGCGCAGCACCCAGCTCCAGATCCGGGCGCCGTCGTAGAGCAGGAAGAACGTGGTGAACGCGGTGAGCGCGATCCCGGTGAGCAGTTCGACGGCGATGCTGACGCCGGTGAAGCCGGCCGAGGTCAGCTGGTCGGAGTTCTTGCCGATGGACGTGGTGATCTGGTTGGTGAAGTTGTCGAGCTGGTCCTGCGTCAGGTGGAACGGCCCGGTGACCAGCCAGTCGCGCAGCTGCCGAACACCGTCCTGGGCCTTGACGGTGACCCGGTCGAGGTTGGTGGACACCTGCCAGAAGACGAACCAGCCGACCAGCCCGATCCCGGCCAGGCCGGACAGGAAGGTGCCGGCGGCGGCCACCGCGCGCGGGACGCCGTGCCGGCGCAGCCAGGAGACGGTGGGCTCGAACAGGGCGGAGATCAGCAGCGCGGCGACGGCCGAGAAGGCGACCAGCCGCAGCGTGTCGATGACCCGGAAGACCACGTAGAGCGCGACGCCGAGCAGCAGCAGCCGCCAGGTGGACTCGGCGGCGACCCGCAGCGTCCACGGCACCGCGTCCACCGGGTTGGCGGGCCGTCCGGGCGGCGCGGAGCCCGGGTGCGGTTCGGCGGGCGGCGCGGTGCCCGGGTGCGGTTCGGCGGGCGGCGGGGTGCGCGGCGGCGGCACGGCCGCGTCGGTCCGGGCGGGCGCGGCCTCCGGGCCCGCGGCGGCGGTGGCCTGGCCGTCGGCCGGGGCGGCGCCGTGCTCGGCGAGTTGACGGGCGGTCTGCTCGACGGTGCGCCGGGCGGCCCGTTCGGCGGCGAGTTCGACGGCCTGCTCGGTGGCGAGGGCCTGCGCCTCGGCCGAGATGGCCGCGCGTCGGCGGCGTTCCGCGGCGGCGAACAGTCCGGCCGCCACCGCCCCTGCTTTGGCGAAGCCGCGCCAGCGGCCGCCGCTCGTCTCTTCCGTCACTGCCCCGGTCTCCCCCGCGTGAGTCTGCTGCGCGCGGCCGCGGGTCGCGCGGCCGTCGGCGGGAAACGCTACCTGCCGTCGGGCCCCGGGTCGCGGGGGTATTGCGGAGCGCTTCCCGGAGATTTCCGGCAAAAACGCTCCAATCCGCCTGTTTCGTCCGCCGGGATCGGGGAAGGGGCCTGGCAGACCTTCTGTCCGCGGACCGGCCGGGAGCGGAGAAAACCAGGACCCGCTCCGCTTCCCCGCGTCCGCACCGGGCCGTCGCCGCCCGCCGCGCACTGGTCAGCGCCGCCCGGGCGGCACGGCCGCCCCGTGGCCGCTGTCTCGCGGCAGCACGAAGGGCCCCGCTCTCGACGCTGCGAGGACGGGGCCCTTCGGACGAGGTACCGGGTGGGCCTAGTACCAGGTGTGGGCCTGCCAGAACGACCAGGCGCCGCAGGGGCTGCCGTAGCGGCTGTTCATGTAGTTGAGGCCCCACTTGATCTGGGTCTCGGGGTTGGTGCGCCAGTCGGCGCCGACCGAGGCCATCTTGGAGCCCGGCAGCGCCTGGACCAGGCCGTAGGCGCCGGAGGAGGGGTTGCTGGCGGTGTAGTTCCAGCCACTCTCGCGCTTCACGATCTGGCTGAAGCACTGGAACTGGGTGTCGTTGCCGACGATCCGCAGCGCCATCTCCTGGACCGAGCCGGGGCTGACGGTGGCGAGCACGCTGCGGGCGGAGGCGCGGTTGGCCTCTTCCTTCGCGCGCTTCTCCTCGGCCGCCTTGGCGGCCTTCTCCGCGTCGGCCTTCGCCCGGGCGTCGTCGGCGGCCTTCTGCCGGGCGGCCTCTTCGGCGGCCTTCTTGACGGCGGCGTCGGCGGAGACCTGCTGGGCGTTGGCCTGGCGGCTGATGCCGTCGCTGACGTTCTGGGCCTGTGCACCGGTGGGCGCGTCGGCGAGCAGGGTGGCGCTCGCGACGTCGACCGTCTGGACGGTCTTGCCCTCACTGCCAGAGGCCGCACCTACGACAGCACCGACGGCGGTCACCGCGGTGGCGGAGGCGACAGCGACTCCCCGGACCGAGATCCGAGTCACATGGTTTCCTTCCAGCGTCGCCCGGCTTGTGACCGTCCGGGCGCATATCTGCCCCCTGGTCACTGGCCTCCGTCGAGCTTCGGTCACGGGAGGCGCTGGCTCGGCCGTCCCCCCGGGCGGGCCCGGAGCGGCGGTGGAATCGAGCGGCGTACGGCCTTGCGTTGTTCAGTTTTCCGCCCGCCGACCGGAGTTGCCGGGCGTGGTATTGCCGTACGCGGGGCCTGACAGAACCCTCACCATGCCGCACGCGACGGTGTCTACGCAATTCCCTGTGCCGTGGCGGATCTCACAAACTCGCCCGACCTGGGGGTTTGGTGGAACCAAAACCGAGAGAGCGTCAACGGGGCTGACAGCGAAGGGGCCTGACGGTAGGCGCCAGACCCCTTTGCCCCGGTTTCTCCGGTTATGGCTACGGCTGGATGTCCTCCAGCATCTCGGTCACCAGTGCGGCGATCGGCGAGCGCTCCGAACGCGTGAGCGTCACGTGGGCGAACAGCGGATGGCCCTTCAGCTTCTCCACCACGGCGACCACGCCGTCGTACCGGCCGACCCGCAGGTTGTCGCGCTGGGCGACGTCGTGGGTGAGCACCACGCGGGAGTTCTGGCCGATCCGGGAGAGCACCGTGAGCAGCACGTTGCGCTCCAGGGACTGCGCCTCGTCCACGATCACGAAGGCGTCGTGCAGCGAGCGCCCGCGGATGTGGGTGAGCGGCAGGACCTCCAGCATGCCGCGGGAGATGACCTCCTCGATCACGTCCTGGGTGGTGACGGCGGAGAGGGTGTCGAACACCGCCTGCGCCCAGGGGCCCATCTTCTCGGCCTCGCTGCCGGGCAGGTAGCCGAGCTCCTGGCCGCCGACCGCGTACAGCGGGCGGAACACCATCACCTTGCGGTGCTGGCGGCGCTCCAGGACGGCCTCCAGGCCGGCGCACAGGGCGAGCGCGGACTTGCCGGTGCCGGCCCGGCCGCCCATCGAGATGATGCCGATCTCCGGGTCGAGCAGCAGGTCGAGGGCGATCCGCTGCTCGGCGCTGCGGCCGCGCAGGCCGAACGCCTCGCGGTCGCCGCGCACCAGTTTCACCCGGCCGTCGGGGGCCACCCGGCCGAGCGCGCGGCCGCGCTCCGAGTGCAGCACCAGGCCGGTGTGGACCGGGAGTTGCTCGGCGCCGTCGACCGCGAGGGCGTGCTCCTGGCCGGCGAACAGCTCGTCCACCTGGTCGGCGGGGACGTGCAGTTCGGTCATGCCCGTCCAGCCGGAGGTGATCGCCAGCTCGGCCCGGTACTCCTCGGCCAGCAGGCCGACCGAGCTCGCCTTGATCCGCAGCGGCAGGTCCTTGGAGACCACCGTGACGTCGTAGCCCTCGGCCTGCAGGTTCCGGGCGACCGCGAGGATCCGGGTGTCCGCCTCGCCGCCGCCGGCCCGGTAGCCGGCCGGCAGGATCGACAGGTCCGAGTGGTTCAGCTCGACCCGGATGGTGCCGCCCAACTCGCCCACCGGGATCGGCTCGTCGAGCCGGCCGTGGCGGATCCGGTAGTCGTCCAGCATCCGCAGCGCCTGGCGGGCGAAGTAGCCCAGCTCCGGGTGGTGCCGCTTGGCCTCCAACTCGGTGACCACGACGACGGGGAGGACCACCTCGTGCTCCTCGAACCGTGTCATGGCGAGAGGGTCGGCCAGGAGCACGCTGGTGTCGAGGACGTACGTGCGCCGGTCAGGTGTCCGGCGGCTCTTGGTACTGACCACTAGCCCTCCAGAGCGGGTGACCCGACGTCACCCGCGGCCCACCGGTCCCCGCGGCCCCGCTGGCCGGGGGGACGGTCTGAGGGGAGTATTCCCAGGCGAGGAGGCCCGCATTCGCGCCGGAGCGAACGGCGGGATCACAACGGGTGAACGTTTTCCCACCGGCCGCCCGGGTATGGGAGTTCGACCGGCGGCAGGGCGAATTCGCCCGTTCCGGTGGGCGGTTGAGCGGGCGTCAGCGCCCCATCCGCCGGTTGCGCAACTGGTAGTCGCGCAGCGCCCGCAGGAAGTCGACCCGGCGGAAGGCCGGCCAGTACGCCTCGCAGAAGTAGAACTCGCTGTGCGCGGACTGCCAGAGCAGGAAGCCGGACAGCCGCTGTTCGCCGGAGGTGCGGATCACCAGGTCGGGGTCGGGCTGGCCCTTGGTGTAGAGGTGCTCGGCGATGTGCTCGACGTCGAGGATTTCGGCCAGTTCCTCGATCGAGGTGCCGCGGTCGGCGTGCTCCTGGAGCAACGAGCGGACGGCGTCGGCGATTTCCTGCCGGCCGCCGTAGCCGATGGCGACGTTGACGGTCAGTCCGTCGATGTGCGCGGTGTCCTGCTCGGCCTGCTTGAGCAGTTCGGTGGTGCGGGAGGGCAGCAGGTCGAGCGCGCCGACCGGGTGGATCTTCCAGCGGCCGGCGTCGGCCAGGCCCTGGACGGCGTCCTCGATGATGCCGAGCAGCGGGACGAGTTCCTCGGCGGGGCGGGACAGGTTGTCGGTGGAGAGCATCCACAGGGTGACCACCCGGACGTCGGTCTCCGCGCACCAGCCCAGGAACTCGCTGATCTTGTCGGCGCCGCGCTGGTGGCCGTAGGCGGTGGTGCCGCCGGTGGCCTTGGCCCAGCGGCGGTTGCCGTCCAGGATCACGCCGATGTGGTGCGGGGTGTTGGCGAGGTGCACCTCGACCCGGCGGCCGTACAGCCGGTAGGCCCTGTCCAGCAGGGTGCGCAGCCCCGGCGTGCGCTCCACCACATCGCGCAGACCCATCGTGAACGGCCCCTCCGTGCTGATTGCTCCGGGTGCGAATCCCCTGGCGCAGCCTACTCCGCCCGGCATTACCGGAGGCAAAACCGCAGGTACCGGTCTTGTCACAGTGCGCGCACGGGGCGGGATACGGAACGGTCTCCGAATCCTTAAACGGTCCCTAAACCGGATTCCGGGTCTTGACGCTTGCCATTGGTCTAGTCCAGCGTGTGGTCAGCACCACAGCGGACCCACCCCCACAGCGGAGCCGCCGCGACCCCCACCGCGGCGGCTCTCCCTTCCCCCGCCACGTCTGCTTCCCCCCACGCCATCTCCCCCATCTCCTGCACTGGAGCCTGTCATGGCCCGTACCCTGCAGCAGCCGTCCCACCGGCGCCGCAACAAGTTCCCGGCGGTGCTCGCCACCGCGACCGCGCTGGCCCTGGCCGGCACCGGACTCGCCCTGTCGGCCGGTGGCGCGAACGCCGCGGTCGGCAACCTGGTGAACAACGGCGGCTTCGACTCCGGCCTGGCCGGCTGGGCCTGCGCCGGCACCGCCGCCGCGGTCTCCACCCCGGTCCACTCCGGCAGCGGCGCGCTGGCCGCCACCCCGGGCGCCGGCGACACCGCGGAGTGCACCCAGACCATCTCGGTGCTGCCCAACACCGCCTACCAGCTGAACGGTTGGGTCCAGGGCCAGTACGTCTACCTGGGCGCCCGCGGCACCGGCGGCACCGACCCGCAGACCTGGTCGGCGCAGAGCAGCTGGAACCAGCTGAACACCAGCTTCACCACCGGCGCCAACACCACCAGCGTCACCCTGTACGTCCACGGCTGGTACGGCCAGCCCACCTTCTACGCGGACGACATCCAGCTGGTCGGCCCGGGCGGCACCGCCACCCCGACCCCCTCCGCCACCTCGGCCTCGCCGAAGCCGTCCACCTCGGCTTCCGCGTCCCCGTCGCAGAGCGCCTCCCCGTCGGCGTCCAGCTCGCCGAGCCCGTCCAACTCGCCCAGCCCGTCCGGCTCGGCGACCACGCCGGCGCCGAACACCGGCCTGCCCAAGCACGTGCTGACCGGCTACTGGCAGAACTTCGACAACGGCTCGACCGTGCAGCGGCTGCGCGACGTGCAGCCCGCCTACGACATCATCGCGGTCTCCTTCGCCGACGCGACCGCCACCCAGGGCGCGATCTCCTTCACCCTGGACCCGGCGCTGGCCACCAAGCTGGGCGGCTACACCGACGCCGACTTCAAGGCCGACATCGCCGCCAAGCACGCGGCCGGCAAGAAGGTCGTGCTCTCCATCGGCGGCCAGAACGGCGCGATCTCGGTGGGCAGTTCGGCCGCCGCGACCGCGTTCGCCGACTCCGCGTACAAGCTGGTCCAGCAGTACGGCTTCGACGGCATCGACGTCGACCTGGAGAACGGCGTCAACGCCACCTACATGTCGCAGGCGCTGCACACCCTGCAGTCGAAGGTCGGCCCCGGCTTCGTGCTGACCATGGCCCCCGAGACCATCGGCATGTACTCCACCGCGGGCGCCTACTTCCAGCTGGCGCTGGCCACCAAGGACATCCTGACCGTCGTCAACACCCAGTTCTACAACTCGGGCGGCATGAACGGCTGCGACGGCAAGGTCTACACCCAGGGCACCGTCGACTTCATCACCGCGCAGGTCTGCACCCACATCCAGGGCGGCCTGCGTCCCGACCAGGTCGGCATCGGCGTCCCGGCCTCCAGCAAGGCGGCGGGCGGCGGCTACGTCAACTCCACCGTGGTGAACAACGCGCTGGACTGCCTGGCCACCGGCAACCACTGCGGCAGCTTCGTCCCGCCGGCCAAGTGGCCGACCATCCGCGGCGCGATGACCTGGTCCACCAACTGGGACGCCAACAACGGCAACGACTTCTCCAACAACGTCGGCGCCTTCGTCCACACCATGCAGTGACAGTAACCTTCCGCCGGTGCACCGCTCCTTGAGGGTGGGGCAGGTGCACACCTGAAGAGGGGCCCGTCGTACCGCTGGGGGTACGACGGGCCCCCTTCTCTTTCAGGCGGTGACCAACACGGCCGCCAGGGTGCCCAGCAGCATCGCCGGGCCGAAGGCGAGTTCGGTGCGGCGGCCGGCCCGGCGCAGCACCAGCAGGACGACGGCCCACAGCGCCGCGATCAGCCACATGTGGAGAAGACCGGCGTAGAACGTGCGCCAGCCGGCCAGGCCGAGCACCGCGCCCAGCGACGGGGCGAGCTTGGCGTCGCCCAGGCCCATCGGCGCCAGCAGGGCCAGCAGCAGGAACAGCGCCCCGAGCGCACCCGCCGCCAGCGCGCAGCGCAGCCACACCGCCGGGCGCGGGTCGGCGACCGGGACCAGCAGCGCGGTGCCGGCCAGCAGCGGCAGGGTCAGCGCGTCCGGCAGCCGCAGCACCGCGGCGTCCACGAAGCCCAGCGCCACCCCGAACAGCGCCACCCACGCCAGCAACGGCAGCCAGCGCACCGGGACGCCGGCCGCCAGCGCCGCGCCGACCGCCGCGGCGACCGCCTCGACCGCCAGCGGCGGCGGACCGGACCGCTCCCCGCAGCGCACGCACCGGCCCAGCGGCGTCGACGCGCACGAGCGCCACGGCTCGCCCGCCGGCACCGCGTACCGCACCACCACCGAGCGCAGCAGCACCCCGGCCAGCAGGCCCAGTACCGCTCCCAGCATCCGCCACCTCCCCTGACGACCCGCCGCGACCCTACCGCCGCCCCGCGGTTCCCCCGTCCGTGTCCAGGTGGCGAACACCACGCCGGGAACGGCCCGTTCCGCCCGTAAAGTAGCCGGGCATGCAGGTCATCCAGTCCAGCAAGCTCGCCAATGTCTGCTACGACATCCGCGGCCCGGTGCTCGACGAGGCGATGCGGCTGGAGGAGCAGGGCCACCGCATCCTGAAGCTCAACACCGGCAACCCGGCCGCGTTCGGCTTCGAAGCACCGCCCGAGATCCTCCAGGACATCCTCCGCAACCTGTCCTCCGCGCACGGCTACGGCGACTCCAAGGGCCTGCTGTCGGCCCGCCGCGCCGTCGTCATGCACTACGAGGAACGCGGACTGCACGGCCTGTCCGTGGAGGACGTCTACCTGGGCAACGGCGTCTCCGAGCTGATCCAGCTCGCCATGACCGCCCTCCTCGACGACGGCGACGAAGTCCTCGTCCCCGCCCCCGACTACCCGCTGTGGACGGCCTCCGTCTCGCTGGCCGGCGGCACCGCCGTCCACTACCGCTGCGACGAGCAGGCCGAGTGGTACCCGGACCTCGCCGACATCGCCGCGAAGATCACCGACCGCACCCGGGCCGTCGTCGTCATCAACCCCAACAACCCCACCGGCGCGGTCTATCCGCGCGAGGTGCTGGAAGGGATCGTCGAACTCGCCAGGCAGCACCAGCTGGTGGTCTTCGCGGACGAGATCTACGACAAGATCCTCTACGACGGCGTGGAGCACATCCCGCTCGCCACCCTCGCCCCGGACCTGTTCTGCGTCACCTTCAACGGCATGTCCAAGGCCTACCGGGTGGCCGGCTTCCGCAGCGGCTGGATGGTGCTGTCCGGCGACCGGCAGCGCGCCCGCTCCTACATCGAGGGCCTCAACATCCTCGCCTCGATGCGCCTGTGCGCCAACATGCCCGCCCAGCACGCGGTCGCGGCGGCCCTCGGCGGACGCCAGTCCATCCGCGACCTGATCCTGCCCGGCGGACGGCTGCTCGCCTCGCGCGACGCCGCCCACCGGCTCCTCAACGAGATCCCCGGCGTCTCCTGCGTGAAGCCCAAGGGCGCGCTGTACGCCTTCCCGCGGCTCGACCCGCAGGTCTACAAGATCAAGGACGACGCGCAGATGGTCCTCGACCTGCTGCGCGCCGAGCGGATCCTGATCGTCCAGGGCACCGGCTTCAACTGGCCCGACCCGGACCACTTCCGCCTGGTCACCCTCCCCCGCCCGGAGGACATCACGGACGCGGTCACCCGCATCGGCGACTTCCTGTCCGGCTACGTGCAGCCCTAGACCGCCGGGGGCGCGGGGAACTGCGCGAAGCGGAAGGCACAGACGGCGAGGTCCGCCCGGGGAGAGAACGCGCTCCCCGGACGGACCTTGTCGGTGCGACTGTCAGCCGAGACGCTCGACCAGGGCCTGGTACTCGTCCCACAGCTCCTTCGGCGTGTGCTCGCCGAACATCTCCAGGTGGGCCGGCACCAGCGCGGCCTCCTGCTTCCAGATCTCGGTGTCGACCGAGAACAGCAGCTCCTGGTCGGCCGCCGGGATGTCCAGCCCGTCGAGGTCGAAGCCGTCGACCGTCGGGAGCACGCCGATCGGGGTCTCGACGCCCTCCGCGGTGCCTTCGAGGCGCTCGACGATCCACTTCAGGACGCGGCTGTTCTCGCCATAGCCCGGCCACACGAACTTGCCGTCGGCGTTCTTGCGGAACCAGTTGACGTAGTAGATCTTCGGGAGCTTCGAGGCGTCGGCCTCGGCGCCGATCTTCAGCCAGTGCGCGAAGTAGTCGCCCATGTTGTAGCCGCAGAACGGCAGCATGGCGAACGGGTCGCGGCGCAGCTCGCCGACGGTGCCCTCGGCGGCGGCGGTCTTCTCGGAGGCGATGTTGGCGCCGAGGAAGACGCCGTGCTGCCAGTCGAAGGACTCGGTGACCAGCGGGACGGCGGTGGCGCGGCGGCCGCCGAAGAGGATCGCCGAGATCGGGACGCCCGCCGGGTCCTCCCACTCGTCGGCGATGGTCGGGCACTGCGCGGCGGGGACGGCGAAGCGCGCGTTCGGGTGGGCGGCGGGGGTGCCGGACTCGGGGGTCCAGTCGTTGCCGCGCCAGTCGGTGAGGTGGGCGGGGGCGTTCTCGGTGAGGCCCTCCCACCACACGTCGCCGTCGTCGGTCAGGGCGACGTTGGTGAAGACGGTGTTGCCCCAGAGGGTCTTGATGGCGTTGGCGTTGGTGTCCTCGCCGGTGCCGGGGGCGACGCCGAAGAAGCCGGCCTCGGGGTTGATGGCGTAGAGCCGGCCGTCGGCGCCGAAGCGCATCCAGGCGATGTCGTCGCCGATGGTCTCGACCTTCCAGCCGGGGACGGTCGGCTGGAGCATGGCGAGGTTGGTCTTGCCGCAGGCGGACGGGAACGCGGCGGCGACGTACTTCGCCTCGCCGGACGGCGGGGTGAGCTTGAGGATCAGCATGTGCTCGGCCAGCCAGCCCTCGTCGCGGGCCATGGTGGAGGCGATGCGCAGCGCGTAGCACTTCTTGCCGAGCAGGGCGTTGCCGCCGTAGCCGGAGCCGAAGGACCAGATCTCGCGGGTCTCGGGGAAGTGCGAGATGTACTTGGTGGTGTTGCACGGCCAGGCGACGTCCGCCTCGCCCTCGGCGAGCGGGGCGCCGACGGTGTGCACGGCCTTGACGAACTCGCCGTCCTCGCCGAGCTGGTCGAGCACGGCCTGGCCCATCCGGGTCATCACGCGCATCGAGACGGCGACGTAGGCGGAGTCGGTGATCTCGACGCCGTACGCGGCCAGCGGGGAGCCGACGGGGCCCATGGAGAACGGCACCACGTACATGGTGCGGCCCTTCATCGCGCCGCGGAACAGGCCGTTCTCGCCGCTGAAGATCTCCCGCATCTCGGCGGGGGCCTTCCAGTGGTTGGTCGGGCCGGCGTCCTCCTCCTTCTCCGAGCAGATGAAGGTGCGGTCCTCGACGCGGGCGACGTCGGACGGGTCGGAGGCCGCGTAGTAGGAGTTGGGACGCTTGGTCTCGTCGAGCTTGGTGAAGGTGCCCTGGGCGACGAGCTGCTCGGCGAGGCGGTGGTACTCCTCCTCGGAGCCGTCGCACCACACCACGCGGTCGGGCTGGGTGAGGTCGGCAATCTCGTTGACCCACTCCACCAGACGCTGGTGGCGGGTGGGCGCGGACTCGGTGATCGCAGAGATCTGAGGCGACACGATCGCTCCGTTTCACACCATCTCGGCCAGGAGACGGCTACGCGGGGGTTGAGGGTGCTTACACGGTAGACCCGGCGACACGCCGCTCCTTCGTCAAAATGGCGCTATTGACGAGATCTTTACTACGCAGTGTCTGATTCGGAGGCTCCGAACCGGCTCCCGGATGCCTCGAACGGCCCTCGCGGACGCCCCTCGAATACTCCAGAACGTCTAAAAGTGAGGATCACCACTTTCCTACGAGCCGGTAACCTACGGTTCCGTAAGATGCTGCCCATGACCGCGGAAGCCCTCGAACTCGTCAAGCCCAAGTGGCGCGGCTGGCTGCATGCCGGCATGTTCCCGGCCTCGCTGGCCGCCGGAATCGTGTTGATCTGCCTGGCCGAATCGACGGCGGCGCGGATCGCCTGCGTCGTCTACTCGGTGAGCGCCTGGATGCTGTTCGGCGTGAGCGCGGTGTACCACCGCTTCACCTGGGGCCCGCGCGGCGAAGCGGTGCTGCGCCGGCTGGACCACGCCAACATCTTCCTGATCATCGCCGGCACCTACACCCCGTTCACCATGCTGCTGCTGGACGGCGCGCGGCAGCAGGTGCTGCTGTGGCTGGTGTGGGGCGGCGCGCTGGCCGGCATAGCGTTCCGGGTGTTCTGGGTCGGCGCCCCGCGCTGGCTGTACACCCCGTGCTACGTGGCGCTCGGCTGGGCGGCGGTGTTCTTCCTGCCGGACTTCCTGCACAAGGGCGGCGCGGCCGTGCTGACGCTGATCATCGTCGGCGGCGCGCTCTACACCATCGGCGGAGTGATCTACGGCATCAAGCGCCCGAACCCGTCACCGCGCTGGTTCGGCTTCCACGAGGTGTTCCACGCGTTCACCCTCGGCGCGTTCATCGTGCAGTACGTGGGCGTCTCGCTGGTGGCGTACACCGCGGCCGGCTGACCGCGCGCAGAAAGGTTCTTCCCCTCCGTACGGCACTCGGTGCCGCACGACCTCTCAGTACCTCGCCGGCTGGGCGCTCCTCGCCTCCAGCCGCTCCCGGGCCCGACGGCAGCGCTCGCAGTGCGCCGCGTCGGGCCCTTCGCCTGCCGTGCGCTGGTGGGCCCGGCCGCGGAAGCGGTACGCGACCCAGGCCATCACGGCCAGCACTTCGACCGCCGAGACCACCCAGACCAGGCGGGCCCCGCCGATCAAGTACCCGGCTATGACGGCCAGCGCGGCCAGCACACCGACCACGCCGCTCCAGAACCCGGTCGCTCCGTACTCCATTGGCAAACCTCCCGCCGGCCGACAGGTCATCTGACAGGTCGTCAGAGAACTCCCCACCTACAGTGACACGTTCGGCACGCAGCGCGGGCGAACAGGGGATCAACAGCGCATCAATTCCAGACGTGGGGATCGCGCAGCACCGGCTTCGGTTGACACTCACCATCTTTTGAGAGCTACTCTCATTTGAGAGAGACTCACGGATGGGGGTTCCGTCATGCCTGCTCCACACCCGCGGCGCTGGATCGCGCTGGTCGCGGTCGCGCTCAGCGTGCTCGTCATCGGCTTCGACACCACGGTGCTGAACGTCGCCCTGCCCGACCTGGCCCGGCAGTTGAACGCCACCACCGGCCAGCAGCAGTGGATCGTCGACGCCTACACGGTGGTGTTCGCCGCCGCCCTGCTCCCGGCCGGCCTGCTGGGCGACCGGTTCGGCCGCCGCCGCGCCCTGGTGCTCGGCCTCGCGCTGTTCGGGGCGGCCTCCGTGCTCGGCACCCTGGCCGACAGCCCGGCCACGCTGGTCGCGGCCCGCGCCGCGATGGGCGTGGGCGCCGCGTTCGTGATGCCGATGTCGATGGCGGTGATCCCGGCGATCTTCCCGGCCGCCGAACAGCGCCGCGCCACCGCCCTGCTCAGCACCATGATGGCGCTCGGCGTGCCGCTCGGGCCGATCATCGGCGGGCTGCTGCTGCGCGGCTTCTGGTGGGGCTCGATCTTCCTGATCAACGTGCCGCTGGTGCTGCTCGGGGTGGTCGCCTGCCTGCTGCTGCTCCCCGAGTCCGCCGACCCGGCCGCGCCCCGGATCGACCTGCTCGCCGCGGGCCTGGCGGCCGTCGGCCTGGCCGCGCTGACCTGGGGCATCATCGAGGGCGCCGAGCGCGGCTGGGGCGACGCCGCGGTGCTGGGCGCGCTGCTCGGCGCGGTGGTCGCGCTGACCGCGCTGGTGCTGCGCAGCCGCCGCCAGGAGCACCCGATGCTCGACCTGCGGCTGCTCGCCGAGCCGATGTTCCGCTGGTGCGCGATCGCCGCCACGCTGGTCTCGGTCGCCCTGTTCGGCGGGTTCTTCGTGCTGCCGGCCTACTTCCAGAGCGTGCTGGGCACCGACGCGCTCGGCAGCGGCCTGCGGCTGATGCCGATGATGGGCGGCCTGCTGGTCGCCGCCCGGATCGGCGAACGCCTGGTGCGGCGCTTCTCCCCGCGCGGCGTGGTCACCGCCGGACTGGCGCTGATCGCCCTGTCGATGCTGATCGGCAGCCGCACCGCGATCGGCGACGGCTACGGGTGGACGGCGCTGTGGCTGCCGCTGTTCGGCGCCGGGCTCGGCCTGGTCCTGATCACCGCGACCGCCTCCGCGCTGCTCCTGCTGCCGCCGGCCAAGGCCGGGGTCGGCGCCGGGCTGGTGCAGACGCTGCGCCAGGTCGGCGGCGCGGTCGGCGTCGCCGTGTTCGGCAGCCTGCTGGCGGCGGGCTACCGCTCCGGGCTGCACCTCCCGGCGCTGCCGGCGGACGCCGCGCAGCGGGTCCGCAGTTCGGTGATCGCCGCCGACGCGGTCGCCGAGCGGCTGGTCGATCCGGGGCTGGCGGCGTCCGCGCACGGCGCGTACGTGCACGGCATGGGGCTGGTGCTGCTGACCGCGGGGCTGCTGGCGGCGGTGTCCGCCGTGCTGGTGGCGCTCCGGATGCCGGGCGGCGGCGACCCGGTGGCCCCGGCGTCCCCGGCGGTGCGGCCGGTGGCCGCGGTCGCCGGGGATCCCCGAGAATCGTCCGCATGAGCACCCCGCGCAGCGCCCGGCCCCGCCCGTCCGACGACTCCTCCGGTTCGCTGGAGGAGCTGATCGAAGCTCCGCTGTCGCTGCGCGAGCGCAAGAAGCTGAAGACCCGCCAGGCGCTGCGCCGGGAGGCGTTCCGGCTGTTCGAGGAGCAGGGCTGGGAGGCCACCACCGTCGACCAGATCGCGGCGGCGGCGGAGGTCTCCCCGTCCACCTTCTTCCGGTACTTCCCGACCAAGGAGGAGCTGGTCCTCAGCGACGAGTACGACCCGCTGATGGCCGCCGCGATCCGGGCCAGGCCGGCGGACGAGCCGTTCCTGACCTCCGCGCGGGAGGTGCTGGTCGGGCTGGTCCGCCGGATCGACGAGCAGGAGCACGCGGAGCTGTACCAGCGGATGCGGCTGACCGCCTCGGTACCGAGCCTGCGGGCCCGGATGCTCGACGGCACCAACCAGCCGACCGGGATGCTGCTCGACCTGCTCACCGAGCGGGCCGGGCTGCAGGCCCCCACCCTCGAACTGCGGATCACCGCCGCCGTGGTCTCCGCGACGCTCACCGAGACCTCGCTGTACTGGGCCGACAACGGGGCCCGGGGCGACCTCGCCGACCTGCTCGACCGGGCGCTGCGGCACCTGCAGGAGCTCGACCGGCACTGACCGGCCGTCAGTCGACCAGCAGCACCAGCTTGCCGGTGGTGCGGCCGGTGTCGCCCAGCGCGTGCGCCTTCGCGGCCTCCGCCAGCGGGAACGTCCCGGCGATCTCGGCCCGCAGCAGGCCGCGCCCGGCCAGGTCGGCGACGGCCGACATGCCCGCGTGGTCGGCCTCCACCAGCATCATCGCGGTGCGCACCCCGAGCCGGTCGGCCTCCTCGGCCAGGCCCTCGAACGGGACGGGCAGGATCGACACCAGCAGCCCGCCGGGGCGCAGGGTGCGCAGCGAACGCAGCTGGTACTCGCCGCCGACGGTGTCCAGCACCACGTCCACGTCGCTCACCGCCTCGGCGAAATCGGTGCTGCGGTAGTCGATCGTCTCGTCCGCGCCGAGGCCGCGCAGGAACGCGTGCTTGCCGGCGCTGGCGGTGCCGATCACGTACGCGCCGCGGGCCTTGGCGATCTGCACGGCGAGGTGTCCGACGCCGCCGGCCGCCGCGTGCACCAGCACCCGGTCGCCGGCCGCGACCTGCGCGGTGTCCACCAGGGCCTGCCAGGCGGTGAGCGCGGCGAGCGGCAGCGCCCCGGCCTGGACGGGGTCCACCCCGGCGGGGCGGGCCGCGAACGCCCGGGTCGGGCCGGTGACGTACTCGGCGTGGGCGCCGACGCCGTGCGGGTAGGGCAGCATGCCGAAGACCTCGTCGCCGGGCCGGAACAGGGTGACGCCCAGGCCGACGGCCGCCACGGTGCCCGCGACGTCCCAGCCGAGCACGCGCGGCGGCTCGCCGAGGAAGAGGCGGTCGGCGCGGTGCTTCCAGTCGGTGGGGTTGAGGCCCGCCGCGTGGACCTTGACCAGGATCTCGCTCGGCCCGGGCTCGGGGCGCGGGAGCTCCACCTCGTGCAGGACTTCGGGGCCGCCCAGGACGTCCTGGCTGATCGCGCGCATGGTGTTCGTCGTCATGCCCTCAGCCTCTCCGGCCGGGCGCGGGCGCGGCAGTGGCATGATGGTCACCATCCGATGGGATCCTGCCAGGAGGCTGCCGTGCCGAGCTCCCCGACGTCCTCGCCGCACCGGATCGCGGTGCTCGCCCTGGAGGGCGTGTACCCGTTCGAACTCGGCATCCCCAGGCGGGTGTTCGCCGCCGCCGGGGACCGCTACCGGCTGGCCACCTGCACCGTCGACGGGCGGCCGGTGCGCTCGGACGCGGACTTCACCATCGGCGTGGAGCACGGCCCGGAGCTGCTCCGCACGGCCGACAGCGTGATCATCCCGCCGTTCTCGCTCGAACTCGCCACCGGCGAACTCGCCCCCGGCGTCGCCGAGGCGCTCGCGATGATCCGGCCCGGCACCCGGCTGATCTCGATCTGCACCGGCGCGTACGTGCTGGCCGCCGCCGGCCTGCTGGACGGCCGGCCCGCCACCACCCACTGGAAGCTCGCCGACCAGTTCCGCCGGCTCTTCCCCCGGGTGCGGCTCGACCCCGACGTGCTGTTCGTCGACGACGGCGACCTGCTCACCTCGGCGGGCGCGGCCTCCGGCGTCGACCTGTGCCTGCACGTGCTGCGCCGCGACCACGGCGCGGCGCTGGCCAACCACGCCGCCCGGCTGGCCGTCGTCCCGCCGTGGCGCGACGGCGGGCAGGCCCAGTACATCGAGCAGCCCGTCCCGGCGGTCGGCGCCACCGGCACCGCCGCCACCCGGGAGTGGGCACTGGCCCGGCTGGAGCAGCCGCTGACCCTCGCCGACCTGTCCGGGCACGCCGCGATGAGCACCCGCACCTTCGCCCGGCGCTTCCACGAGGAGACGGGCCAGAGCCCCGGCCGCTGGCTCACCCAGCAGCGCGTCGCGCTGGCCCGTCAGCTGCTCGAATCCACCGACCTGAGCGTCGACCGGATCGCCGGGCGGGTCGGCTTCGCCAACGCGGTGTCGCTGCGCCAGCACCTGCACGCGGCGATCGGGGTCTCGCCGCTCGCCTACCGGCGGACCTTCACGGGCGCCGGGCCGGCCTGAGGCTGCGTCACCGGCCCGCCGGTACGGTCGGCGGCGGGGTCGCCGACCGTACCGGGCGCGCCCGCACTACCTGGTGCGGGTCCGGCGGCGGACGCCGATCACCGCGCCGGCCAGCGCGGTCGCGCCGAGGGCGGCGCCCGCCGCGAGCAGCGGGCCGGTGCGGTCGGGGGCGGCCGCGTCGGCTGCCTCGGCCTGGAAGCCGCCCGCCTTGCCGGCGGCGTCGTACGCGGAGCCGGGCAGCTTGTCGCCGTACCGCTGGTGGACCAGCTGCTGGTAGGCGGCGACGGTGGTGCCGTGCGCGCCGACCGAGCGGCGGGCGGTGTCGTCGAGCGGCAGGACGCGGCCGTCCTTGAGCTCGTACCAGGCGCCCAGCTGCGGTTCGCGGAACGCGGTGCCGCCGTCGGCGGCGGCCCGGGCGGCGTAGTCGGTCTCGTCGCTGCCGGAGGCGATGTTGACGACCCGCCAGGCACCGTTCTGCTGGGCCGTCCAGACCGAGGCGGCCCGCCCGTCGGCGGCGACGGCCTTGGTGGCGGTGAACTCGACGGTGGCGACGGGCGCACCGGGGCGCCCGGCCACGAACCCGGCGTCGAGGGTGCGGACCGCCACCGTCTCGCCGCTGAGCCGCGGTGCGGCGGCCCTGGCGGCCTGCGCCTCCTCGCTCGGGGCGAGCGCCAGCGGCTGGGTCGGCGGCACTCCCCCGCGGGCGAAGAAGTGCCCCAACTGGTCGAGCACGGACGGACTCTGGGCGGCGGCCCGGGCGGCGGCCAAATCACCGGCGGCGGGCTGCTGGTGGTCGGCGGCCTGCGCGAGCGGGGCGGCGACGAGGCCGAGGACGGCGGCCGCGGCGAGGGTGGCGGCGGCCCGGGCGATGCGGGCGCGGTGGCTGCTCATGACGGGTCTCCTCACGCGCCGATCCGGTACAGGGAGTGGGTCCACGAGAACGACCCGTTGCTCACGTAGTAGTTGTAGTCGCCCCAGTTGTAGCGGTAGTTGGACGGCCAGGGGTCGCCCCAGTACAGCCAGTTGCTGGCACTGTCGTAGCCGTACAACACGTTCATGTGGCCGCCGCCGGAGCTCCACTGGATGCGGGTCTCCACCGGCCGGCCGGCGTCGATCTCGCCCTGCACGGTGGCGTAGCGCAGGTAGCCGCTGACGTACGAGCCCGGGTTGACGCCCATCCAGTACAGCGCGTTCTGCACCTCGCCGAGGGTGGCCTGGCTGTTCGGGCAGCTGGAGCTGGTCGAACGGCCGAAGGCGGCGTTGCAGAACTGGTTCTGGCTGTAGTTGAAGCCGTAGTAGGCGGCGATGGTGTTGCCGGCCGCGGCCCAGCACCAGTTGCTCTGCTGCTGGGCCTGCATGGTCAGGTTGAGGGTCCGTGCGGTGCCGGCCGACAGCGGGGCCTGCGGCTGCACGGCGACGGGTCGTGCCGCGGCGGCGGGGGCGGCGGGCTGTGCCGCGGCGGCGGGGGTGGTGGCGGCCGTGCTCAGCGCCGGGGCGAGCACGCCCAGGGCGAGTGCGGCGACCGTCCGACGCAGCCGCATCGGGGTGAATGGCATGGGGGATGTCCTCCTGTGCAGAGGAGTGGGGGTGTGGGGGGCGGCGTCCGGACGCGCTGCGGACGAGCATCCGGCCGTTGACGCCGGGCGGTCAACGGCTCCGGCGCGCGCCGTGCCCGCGCTGTGAACGCCCCCCGCCGGGTGTGAACGCGCCCCCGCCGGGCAGCGCGAATATCGACCGGGACGGCGATCCGTCGTCCACAAGCTGTGAATATTCACGCTCAGTTGAGGAGCCGGCCATGCCGCAGCCGACCGCACCGCCCGAACTGGCCCTCGCCCTGCGCACCGGACCGTTCCACCACGCCCTGCGGGCCGCCATCGCCGCCCGCGGGCTGGCCCTGCACCGGCTGCGCCAACGCCTCGCGCAGCGCGGCGTGCACGTCGGTGTGACCAGCCTCAGCTACTGGCAGCAGGGGCTGCGCCGCCCCGAGCGCGCCGAGTCGCTGCGCGCCGTCGCCGCGCTCGAAGAGGTGCTGGAGCTGCCCGAGCACTCGCTCACCCGACTGCTCGGCCCGCGCCGCTCCGTCCCCGACCCTGCCTGGCCGCCGGTGCGCCCCTACCGCGACCTGATCACCCCCGCCGAGGCGGTGGACGGCCTGCTCGCCGTGCTCTCCGGCCCGCCCGACACCGGCCTGCACACCGTCACCCACATCGAACGGATCCGGGTCGGCGCGGACCGGCGGCTGCAGCGCCGCGACTCCCAGCACGTGCTGCGCGCCCACCGCGACGGCATCGACCGCTACCTCGCCATCTACCAGGGCGACCCCGGCTGCGACATCGACCGGGTGCGGGTCCGCGCCGAGGAGAACTGCCGCCCCGGCCGGATCCGCCGCGACCCCGCCGCGCACCTGCTGGTCGCCGAGCTGCTGCTCGACCGGCGGCTGCGCACCGGCGACACCCACCTGCTGGGCTACGGCTTCGACGAGTCGCCGTCGCCGCAGCCCAGCCGCGAGTACGTGCGCGGCTTCCACGCCGGGGCCGGGCAGTACGTGCTCCAGGTGACCTTCGACCCGGCCGCACTGCCCGTCCGCTGCGACCGCTTCACCCGCCGCGCCCCCGATCAATCCCCCCTGGAGACCGAGGAGTTGACCCTCGACGGGCACCACTGCGCGCACCTGGTGGCCGGGAGCCTGCCGCCCTGCCTGATCGGGCTGCGCTGGGACTGGGAGTGAACCGCCGGGTCGGTCGGCGACCGGTCAGTTGGTGACGCGCCCGCCGGCCACGTCCACCGTCAGCCCGGTCAGCCAGCCCGCGCCGTCGGAGGCCAGGAACAGCGCCGCCTCCGTCACGTCCGCCGGGGTGCCGAGCCGGTTCAGCGGGTGGGTGGCCGCGACCTTGGCCTGCACCTCGGCGGGCATCCGGGCCTGCACCCGTTCGGTCAGGATCGCCGACGGGGCCAGGCAGTTGACCCGGATGCCGTGCGGGCCGAGCTCGGCCGACAGGTGCCTGGTCAGCATCACCACCCCGGCGTTGGCCACCCCGTACGCCAGGTTGGCGCCGCTGGGCTGCCGGCCGGCCGCCGAGGACATGGTGAGGACGGTGCCCGCGCCGCGCGCCAGCATGCCCGGCAGGAACGCCTGCACGGTGAGGAACACCGACGTCAGGTCGGACTCCAGCACCTCGCGCCAGCGCTGCTCGGACAGCTCCGCCGTCGGCACCGGGAAGCCCTGGCCGCCGGCGAACGCCGCCAGCACGTCCGCCGCCCCGAACCGGTCCGCCACCGCCTGCCGCACGCCGTCCAGCGCCCCGCTGTCCGTCACGTCGGCGGTGGCGGCCATCGCCGTGCCGCCCGCACCGGTGATCTCCGCGACCACCGACGCCAGCGCCGCCTCGTCCCGGCCGACCACGCACACCGACGCGCCCTGCGCCGCGAACGCCCGCGCGGTGTGCGCCCCGATCCCGCGCGAACCGCCGGTGACCACCACCGTGCGGCCCTTCAGCTCCGGATACGTTCCGGTCATTGTGCTCAACTCCCCTGTGATCATTGGTCGGTGCTGCGACGGCGGGTCTTCGGCAGCAGGGCGGCCACGAACAGCAGCCACACCAGCCCGCCGAACCGGACCACCGGCAGCAGGTACATGAAGCCGTCCGCCACCAGGGCGAACAGCGCGAGCATTCCGGCGGCGGCCACCACCAGGCCCGCCCACGTCACGGCGCGGGGCAGCAGGTCGGCGAGCATCGCCGACACCGAGACGCCCGCCGCGAGCAGGCCGAAGCCCGCCGCGAACGCGGGACCGCCCGCCAGGAACGACACGTCCGCCAGCGCGCGGCCCAGCGCGGGCGGCGCGTCGGCCGGCAGTCGGCCGCCGGCCCAGGCCCCCGCCGCGCTCAGGAACAGCGCGGACGCCGCCAGCACACCGCCGACCAACGTGATCGCCGAGCCCGGCGCGGTGATGCCGAGCGCCCGCAGCCGCCGGTAGAGCAGCGCCGCGCACAGCGCCAGCGGCACCGACGCCGCGAGCAGCAGCAGTGCGCCGAGCCGGGCCGCCCCGCCGTGCTCCTGCGCGTACCGCACCACCTCGGCGCCGGTGGCGTCCGGGCGCGGGGTGGCGCGGTTGACCACGGTGTACGCGATCGTCAGCGCGGTGACCGAGACGGTCGGCGCCAGCAGCGGCGGGCCGGTCTGCGGCCGCCCCTTGGGTCGGCTGGCCGGGGCCGGGCGCAGTTGGGCGGTGGTGCTCATGGTTCCTCCATGACAGCCGTGACACGCATCCATCGATACACTCGGAATAATGATTACACCGTGGAACGATTGTCAAACGGGTACGATGTCGGCATGAGCATGGATCGCGCAGCGGGCGGGCAGGACCAGCCGAACTGGCACGGCGGCACACCCCAGGGCGCCCCCGGGCCCGGCGGCGGGGCGGCCTTCCTGCTGGCCCAGCTGGGCGCGCACGCCGCCGAACGGTTCGCCGGGCGGATCGCCGAACTCGACCTCACCCCCGCCCAGGCCGGGCTGCTCCGCCTGCTGGTGCAGCACCCGGGCCGCAGCCAGCGCGAGCTCGCCGACGCCCTCGGCATGCCGCCCAGCCGCTTCGTCCCGTTCGCGGACGGCCTGGAGCAGCGCGGTCTGATCGAACGCCGCCGCAACGCGGACGACCGCCGCCTCTACGCCCTGCACCTCACCGACCGGGGCCTCGCCCTCCTCGGCCGCCTGCGCGAGGCCGCCATGGCCCACGAACAGGACCTCACCCAGGCCCTCACCCCCGACGAGCACGCCCAACTCACCACCCTGCTCGGCCGCATCGCCGCCCAGCAACAGCTCACCCCCGGCATCCACCCCGGCTACCGGACACTGCGACCACGCTGACGACACCGCTCTGGCGCACCGCGGACTGGTCGCGCCGATTCGGCTCCCGCCCCGCGCCCGGGCATGGCGCAGCCCGGTGGGCTGTGTGGGGCCGCCGATCGGCGAGTCCGTTCGGGGTGACAGGACGCTGCGGGAAGCGCTGACGGCCCCTGGCCCGCGGCCGGGGTGCCCTTCGCCCGCGCGCTGTTCGAAGCCGCGCAGCAGCAGTTCACCCCCGGCACCCGCCCGGGCGGCGGACGCGGGGGCCGCACCGACGGCCCTGCCAGGGTGACGAGCGCTGCGGCCACACCGACTCAGCTCCCGCCCCGCGCCCGGGCATGCGAAAGCTCCCGAAGTCCCCTCCGCCCGCGTGGTGTTCGGAGCCGCACAGCAACAGTCCACCCGACGTCCGTCCGGGATGACGGACGCTGCGGCCATGCCGGCCCAGCTCCCGCCCCGCGCCCGGGCATCGCACCCGGGGTCCTTCGACCTGCGGGCCGCGTAAGGCCGCCGAGCAGCGAATCCGTCCGGGGTGGCAGGACGCTGTGGGCCGCGCTGACGGCCCCTGGCCCACGGCCGGACATGCGAAAGCCCTCGGGGTGCCCTTCGCCCGCGCGCTGTTCGAAGCCGCGCAGCAGCAGTTCACCCCCGGCATCCGTCCGGGTTGGCGGACGCAGCGGCCACACCGACTCGGCTCACGCCCCGTGCCCGGGCATCGCACCCCCGGGGAGCTTTCGCCGTGCGGGCCGCGTGAGGCCGCCGGGCAGCGAACCCGTTCGGGGCAGCGCGACGTGCAAACCGCACCGACCGTCCCTGCCCCGCGCCCGGGCACGCGAAAGCCCCCGGGGACCCTTCTGCCTGCGTGCTGTTCGAAGCCGCGCAACAGCAGTCCACCGCAGCGTCCGTCCGGGATGGCGGGCGTTGCGGCCGCGCCGGCCAAGCTCCCGCCCAGGTCCGAGAGGCCGCCGACGCACACCCCAGGGGCTTTCGCCCTGCGTGCCGGGGGAAGCCGCCGAGCAGCGAATCCGTCGGGAGCAGCGGCTCGTGCGGGCCGCGCCAACAAGCCCCCGCCCCGGGCCCGGGCATGCGAGAAGCCCCGGAGCGCCCTTCGCCCGCGTACTGTTCGAAGCCGCGCAGCAACAGTCCACCCCGACGTCCGTCCGGGGTAGCGGACGCTGCGGGCCACACCGACGGCACCCGCCCCGCGCCCGGTGCACCCCGGGGACCCCTCTCGCTGGGTGTTACCGGAAGGCGATCGCGGCGGCGTCCGAGACCGGGCGGTAGCCGAGGCGCTGGTAGATCGCGTTGCTGACCGGGTTGGCCAGGTCGGTGTACAGCAGCACCTCGTCCGCGCCGCGCGACTGCGCGTACAGGGTGGCGGCGGCCGTCAGGGCGCTCGCGTAGCCGTGACCGCGGTCGGCGGGCGGGGTGTAGACCGGGCCTATCCGCGACATGCCGGCCACGGCCGGGCTGGCGCCGGCGAATGAGACCACCCGGCCGTCCTCAGCCTCCCAGAGCAGCACGCTCTCGGCGGCGATCCGCTGGTCGGCGTCGGCCGCCGGGTCGGCGGGCGGTTCCAGTTCGGCCTCGACGCAGAACTCCACCAGCCACCGGGTGACGGTCTCCCGATCGGCGGCGCCGGCGGGCCTGGCCCGACCGGCCGGCGGCACCGGCGGGGGCGTCAACTCGCCGAGGCGGAACAGCCGTTCGGTGCGCTCCAGGTGCCAGTCGATGCCGGTGACCCGCTGCCATTCGGCGGCGAAGGCCAGGGTGATGCCGCGCTCGCCGGCCACCGCGTCGAGCTGCTCGCCGTCCTCGACGAGGCGGCGGGCCAGCTCCTCGGCGGCAGCCACCGGCATCCGGCCCAGGCGCGGCCCGTACGGCGGGGTGCGCAGGTAGGCGCCGGCCACCGTGCCGTCCGCCTCCTGCCACCAGCCGAAGCGCGGCTGTTCCCCGTACACGTGCAGGCCGTCGCGGGCGAGGCGGTCGATGATGGTCAGCGGCATGGTGTTCTCGGCAGGATCGGCCGCCAAAAACTCCCCTGCCGCGCTGCGGAATTCGTCCAGTGATGTGGTGAGTGTCCAGCCCATGGCACATCCTCCCCCACCGACCGCGCCGCTGACCAGCGTTTTTCGCCCGCGGGCGGTCAGTGGGCGCGCAGGCGCTCCGTCAGCTCGTCGACCTCCGCCGTCGGCCGCTCGCAGACGAAGTGCCGGCAGACGTACGCGGCGGGGCGGCCGTCCAGCAGCGGGCGGTCCGCCAGCAGCGGCACCTCGCTGTCGCCGACCTCACCGACCGCGACCACCGCGCCGGGTGCGGTGGAACGCAGCGCAGCGAGGTGCAGCGCCGCCCGCTCCGGGTCGCCGGCCGGGCCGACCACGGCGACCTCGCGCGGCCCGTCCAGCAGCGCCTCGGCGACGGCCAGCCCCCAGCCGGTGAACCTCGGCGCGCGGGCCCCGAGCGTCGAGACGATCCCGAGCGCCCGTTCGGCGGCGGTGCGGTGACGCGCGGAGCCGGTGTACGCGGCGTACGTGAGCAGCGCCCCCGCGGCGGCCGTCCAGCCGGACGGGGCGGCGTTGTCGGTCGGGTCCTGCGGGCGGCGGATCAGCTGCTCGGCGTCGTCCGCGGTGTCGTACAGCGCACCGGACTTCTCGTCGGTGAAGTGCAGCAGCACCAGGTCGAGCAGCTCACCGGCCAGTTGCAGCCAGGACGTCTCGCCGCCGACCGCGTACAGCGCGAGGAAGCCCTCGGCGACGTCCGCGTAGTCCTCCAGCACGCCCGCGTTCGCCCCCGCGACGCCGTCCCGGGAGGTGCGCAGCAGCCGGCCCTCGGCGGTGAGGTGGACGGCGATCAGCAGGTCGGCGGCCCGTTCGGCGGCCTCCACCAGCTCCGGGCGCTCCAGCAGCGCGCCGGCCTCGGCGAGGGCGGCGATCGCCAGGCCGTTCCAGGCCGCCACCACCTTGTCGTCCCGGGCCGGGGCGGGGCGCTGCGCGCGGGCCTCGAACAGCTTCTCCCGGATCTCCCGGTACTGGGCGAAGTCCTCGGGGTCGCGCGGGAGTTGGAGCACCGAGCTGCCGTGCTCGAAGGTCCCCGTGACGTCGAACAGCTCCACGGCGAGGGCGGCGTCCGCCTCCCCCAGCACCTCGGTCAGCTGCTCGGGCGTCCACGCGTAGTACGCGCCCTCGGCGGTCTTCCCGCTCGCCGCGTCCAGCGAGTCGGCGTCCAGCGCGGACGCGAACCCGCCCTCGTCCGTGCGCAGTTCGCGCAGCAGGAAGTCGGCGGTCTCCAGTGCGACCCGGCGGGCCTGCTCGTCGCCGGTGGCGCGCCACAGGTGCAGGTACACCCGCAGCAGCAACGCATTGTCATACAACATCTTTTCGAAGTGCGGCACCGTCCAGGTGGCGTCCACCGCGTACCGCGCGAACCCGCCGCCCAACTGGTCGTAGATCCCGCCGCGGGCCATCGCCTCGCAGGTCCGGCGCACCATCTCCACCGCGGCCTCCGACCCCGTCCGGGCATGGTGGCGCAGCAGGAACTCCAGCACCATCGACGGCGGGAACTTCGGCGCCCCGCCGAAACCGCCCCGCCGCTCGTCGAACGACCGCGTCAACTCCACGACCGCGCCGTGCAGTTCGGCCTCACCCGGTGGCTGCGCGATACCGCTGCCCACCGCGTACACCGAGGTCCGCTCCGCGAGGTCCTTGCTGATCCGCCCCGCCACCTCCGCGACCTCGGCCCGCCGACCCGTCCACGCCCGGTCCACCCCCTCCAGCACCTGCCGGAACGAGGGCCGCCCGTGCCGGGGCTCCGGCGGGAAGTACGTCCCGAAGTAGAACGGCTCCTTCTCCGGCGTCAGGAACACCGTCATCGGCCACCCGCCCTGCCCGGTGGCCGCCTGCACCGCCTCCATGTACACCGCGTCGACGTCCGGCCGCTCCTCCCGGTCGACCTTCACCGCCACGAACCGCTCGTTCAGGTACCCGGCGGTCGCCTCGTCCTCGAACGACTCGTGCGCCATCACATGACACCAGTGACAGGCCGCATACCCGACACTCAGCAGCACCGGCACCCCCCGGCGCTCCGCCTCCGCGAACGCCTCGGGGCCCCAGGGCCACCAGTCCACCGGGTTGTCGGCATGCTGCAGCAGATACGGCGACGTCGCGCCCGCAAGACGATTCACGCTGGCATCGTCGCACGACCACGACCGCCCGACCCGCCCCTGCGCCGAGCGGCGGCTCAGTGGTCTCGGGCGGGTGGGGGTGCGAAGCCCCTGGGGCGGCGGTTCGGGGGTGGGCCGGCCGGGTGGGGTTCGGGCAGGCGGGCCAGGCGGCTGCTGATCATGGAGGCTGCGCGGCTGACGGCGTCGGCCAGCGGGGGGATCAGTTTCGCGTCCAGGGCGGTCACCGCGACGGCGGCCACCACCTGGCCGGAGGCCGAGCGCACCGGGGCCGCCACGCACGACAGCGTGTCCACGCACTGCTGGTGGTCGAACGCCAGGCCCCGCTCGCGGACCCCGGCGATCTCGCGCGCCCAAGCGGCCTCCGTCCACCCCTCGGGCCGCTTCGGCAGCGGGGCGGCGGCGGCCAGGACGAGTTCGGCCGCGCTGCCGGGCGGCAGGACGACGCCGGAGTACAGCGGGAAGACCTCGTCCACCTCGCCCCGCATGCCGCCGACGACGATGATGTGCCCCGCTTCGGGCACCGACAGGCTCAGGCTCACCCCGCCGCTGACGGCCGCGAGTTCGCGCAGCGGCTGCGCGGACGCGGCACGCAGCGCGCGGGCCGGGTGCCAGGCCTGTCCGAGCCGGAAGGTCCGCGGGCCGAGCCGGTAGCGGCCTTCGTGACTCTGCACCGCGCCCAGCGCGACCAGCTGCCCGAGCAGCCGGTGGGCGGTGGCCTTCGGCAGCGCGGCGTCGCTCGCCAGCCTGGTCAGCCCCACCTCGTCGCTGTGCGCGAGTACCTCCATGAGTGCGAAAGCGCCGTCCAGCACGCCTCGCCCCTCGGCGCCGGATCTCGCCATGAGGGCCCCCTCTCATGCCGGGCCGCCTGGTGGACGACCCCACAACTCCCCGTTCGGACCGGCCAGTTGGGATATCTGTATGGGTTCCCCTCAGTCGCCGGTCCGTTGAATGGACCAGATCATTGCCCGCTCGCGGTGATCGCGCCACTGTGTTTCTCATCCAGGGACGAGCGCCGGAGCTCCGGAGTTCCGTCCCACTCGCAGCACACGAGGAGGCAGATATGAGCTCCATCAAGACCAGCGCCAAGCAGTTCAAGTACGTCATGGGCGCGCTGACCGCCGTCTTCTTCGGCGCCTGCTCGGCCAGCTGACGCGAACCCCGGGGGTGGGGGCGGCGCGCCGCCCCCACCCCCGGGGTTCGCGTCAGCTGGCCGAGCAGGCGCC
>NZ_JBSGDD010000065.1:0-45049 GCF_053602195.1 Kitasatospora sp. NPDC004531
GCCGAGTGGCGGGGCCTTCGTTCTGCTGAGCCCCCATGCGGAATCGAACCGCAGACCTTCTCCTTACCATGGAGACGCTCTACCGACTGAGCTATAGGGGCTTGTTGCTCCGGGTTCCTCGCGGTTCCCCTTGCGACGTCGAGAACATTACATGGTCCGCGGACCCCTTGGGAAATCGGCCCTGCCCAGGCCACAGGGCTAAACTGCCCGAGAAGACCCGATCTGCCGTGCAATGTCGCCCAGCAGCCGCGAACTCCCGTGCAGCAAAGGCGCGTGATCCCGTGTCAGCCCCCGGCCGCAGTCGTGCTTCCGGTCCTGCCCGCTCCGCCTGGTGGGCGCTGGCGCTGCGGCCCGCCCGGCCGCCGGTGCCGTGGCGGCAGACCGTGCGGGCCGCGGTCGGGATGGCGGTGCCGCTGCTGACGGGGCTGCTGGCCGGACGGCTGGACCTGGGCGTGTTCGCGGCGCTGGGCGCCATGCACGCCACCATGAACGACCGGGTGGAGCCGCTGCGGCTGCGCGCGCCGCGGATCGCGCTGGCGCTGACCGCGTCCACCACGGGCATGCTGATCGGCGCCGCGCTCCAGCACCTCGGCGCGGGCGGCCTGCGGGTCGGCGTCGCGCTGACGGTGCTCGGCTTCGTCGGCGGCGCGCTGTCCGCGACCGGCCCGCGCGGCTCGGCGGCCGGGATGCTGCTGCTGGTGTCGGCCTCGCTGGGCGGCGGCATGGCGCTGCCGCACCCGTGGTGGGCGGCGCCCGTGATGATGCCGTGCGGCGCGGCGCTGGTCCTGCTGCTGGGCGTGCGCTACCGCACCGACGTCCGCACCGACCCGCGCACCGTCGCCCTCGCCGAGGTCTACCGGGCGCTCGGCGGCCTGCTGGCCGCGCTCGGCACCCCGGACGGCGCGGCGGCCCGCCGGGTGCTGACCGGCCGGCTCAACCTGATGCAGGACCTGCTGCCGCCGGCCCGCCCGGGCCGCCGCGAGTCGGAGCGCCTGCGCCGGCTGCGCCGCTCGTACGAGGCCGCGCTCGGCGCCACCGAGGCCGCCGCCGGGCTGCTCTGGGCGTGGCGCCCGGTGCCGCCCGAGCTCGCGGCGTTCCCGGCGGAGCTGGCCCGGCAGATCACCGGCGGCCCCGAGCCCGAGTACCCCGACTGGCAGCCGGACACGCCGTCCCGGACGGCCTTCGACACGGCGCTGCGGGCCGCCGCCGAGACCGTCGCGGGCCGCTGGGCCCCGCTGGACACCGCCGCTCAGCCCCCGCCCGACCCGTGGCGGCTGCGCGCCCGCCTGCTGTCGGCCGGTTCGGTGCGCTACGGCCTGCGGGTGGCGCTGTGCGTGGCGGTCGCCGAGGCCGCGGTCAACGCGCTGACGCTGAGCCGCAGTTACTGGGTGCCGCTGACGGTGGCGTTCGTCCTCAAGCCGGATCTGGGCTCGGTGTTCCAGCGGGCGGTCAGCCGGGTGCTGGGCACCCTGCTCGGCATCGCGGCGACGGCCGTCCTTCTGGGCCTGACCACCGACGCGTGGGCGCTGAGCGTCGCGGTGTCGCTGTGCGTGGCGCTGCTGCCGTACTCGACGGCCGCGCACTACGGGCTGAACACCGCCGTGATGACGCCGGTGGCGCTGATCCTGGTGCAGCTCGGCGGGGAGAGCGGCGCCGCCGAGTTCTGGCCCCGGGTGCTGGACACCACGCTGGCCAGCGCCATCGTGCTGGTCTTCGGCTACCTGCTGTGGCCCGAACGCGCCCCGCACCGGATCGAGCCCGGCATCGTGACGGCCGCCGCCACCGTCCGCGAGTACCTGGCCGCCGTCGCCCGGGTCGAGCCGGTCGCCGAGGTGTGGCTGCGCCGCACCGCCTACCGGGCGCTCGCCGACACCCGCCGGCAGGTCGACCTCGGCCTCGCCGAACCCCCGCCCGCCGGCCGCCTCGCCGAGCAGTGGCTGCCCGCCACCGCCGCACTGGAACGCCTCTCCGGCGCGGTCGCCGCGTACGCCGCCCAACTCCGGTACGGCGGACGGGAACCCGAGCCGGAGGTGATCGACCGCGTGCTGCGCTCGCTGGACCGGCTCACCGACGCCGCCCGCGCCCACCGGCCGCCGGCCGGCCGGGCCGCCCGCCCGACCGGACCGCACGACCCGACCCGCAGCGCGCTGGCCCGCGCGGCCGACGAACTGGACGTCCTGCTCGGCTGAACCTCAGACCTGCTCGGCCAGCTCCAGCCAGCTCATCTCCAGCTCCTCCTTGTCCTCGCGGACCTTGCGCAGCTGCGCGTCCAGCTCGGCGACCTTGGAGAAGTCAGCGGCGTGCTCGGCCAGTTGGACGTGCAGCTTGGACTCCTGCTGGTCCAGCTTGGCGATCTGCCGCTCCAGCTTCTGCATCTCCTTCTTCGCCGCCCGCACATCGCCCGCCGACAGGCCGGCGGACGCCTCGGCGGCGGCCGGGACCTGCGCGGCAGCGGCAGCCGCGGCGGCCTCCGCCATCGCGGTGCGGCGCTCCAGGTACTCGTCCACGCCGCCCGGCAGCATCCGCATCCGGCGGTCGCCGAGCAGCGCGTACGCGGTGTCGGTGGTCCGCTCGATGAAGAACCGGTCGTGGCTGATGACGACCATCGAGCCGGGCCAGCCGTCGAGCACGTCCTCCAGCTGGTTCAGGGTCTCGATGTCCAGGTCGTTGGTGGGCTCGTCGAGGAACAGCACGTTCGGCTCGTCCATCAGCAGCCGCAGCAGCTGCAGCCGGCGGCGCTCACCGCCGGACAGGTCGCCGACCGGCGTCCACTGCTTGTCCTTGCCGAAGCCGAACTGCTCGCACAGCTGCCCGGCGCTCATCTCCCGGCCCTTGCCGAGGTCCACCCGGCCGCGCACCTGCTCGACGGCCTGGAGCACCCGGGTGGTCGGGTCCAGCTCGGCGACCTCCTGCGAGAGGTACGCCAGCCGCACCGTCTTGCCGACCTTGATCACACCGCCGGCCGGCTGCACGTCGCCCTCGGTCGCGTACGCGGCCTGCATCGCCCGCAGCAGCGAGGTCTTGCCCGCGCCGTTCACGCCCAGCAGACCGATCCGGTCGCCCGGGCCGAGCTGCCAGGTCAGCCGCTCCAGCAGCAGCTTCTCGCCCGCCTTGACGGTCACGTCCTCCAGGTCGAAGACCGTCCGGCCCAGCCGGGCGTTGGCGAACTTCATCAGCTCGGACTTGTCGCGCGGCTCCGGCACGTCCGCGATCAGCGCGTTCGCCGCCTCGATCCGGTACCGCGGCTTGGACGTCCGCGCCGGGGCGCCGCGGCGCAGCCAGGCCAGCTCCTTGCGGGCCAGGTTCTGCCGCTTCTGCTCCTCCGTCGCCTCGATCCGGGAGCGCTCGGCGCGCGCGAACACGTAGTCCGAGTAGCCGCCCTCGTACTCGCGCACCTCGCCGCGCTGGACGTCCCACATCCGGGTGCAGACCTGGTCCAGGAACCACCGGTCGTGGGTGACGCAGACCAGCGCCGAGCGCCGGTTCTGCAGGTGCTTCGCCAGCCAGGCGATGCCCTCCACGTCCAGGTGGTTGGTCGGCTCGTCCAGCACGATCAGGTCCGGCTCGCCCAGCAGCAGCTTCGCCAGCGCGATCCGGCGGCGCTCACCGCCCGACAGCGGGCCGATCACGGTGTCCAGCCCGTCCGCGAACCCCGGCAGGTCGAGCCCGCCGAACAGGCCCTGGATGATGTCCCGGATCCGCGCGTCGCCCAGCCACTCGTGGTCCGCGCGGTCCGCGATCACCTCGTGCCGGATGGTCGCCTTCGGGTCCAGCGAGTCGTGCTGCGTCAACACGGCCATCTGCAAACCACCCGACCAGGTGATCCGCCCGCTGTCCGGCTCCTCCAGCTTCGCCAGCATCCGGATCAGCGTCGTCTTGCCGTCGCCGTTGCGCCCCACCACCCCGATCCGGTCGCCCTCGCTGACGCCGAGGCTCACCCCGTCCAGCAGGGCCCGGGTGCCGTACACCTTGCTGACGGACTCGATGGTGGCGAGGTTGACGGCCACGAAGCTGCACTCCTGGGGAAGGAAAAGGGGGGAAGAACACTCCCAGCCTAGTGCGAGCGGGTGCGGGGACACCCCCAGCCCCGGCGGGCCGGGGGGCACCCCCACGAGCCCCTGGCGGCGCGCCTACCTGGCACTGTCCAGGCGCTCCCGCTGCTCCGCCGTCAGCTCCAGGTCCAGCGCCCCCAGGCTCTCCTCCAGCTGCGCCACCGAGGACGCCCCCACCAGCGGGATCACCGGCAGCTCCCCGCCGAGCAGCCACGCCAGCACCACCTGGTTGCGGGTCGCCCCGGTCTCCCGGGCCACCGCGTCGAGCGCCGCGAGCCGGGCCGGCGTCCCCGCGTGGTCGAAGGACGGGCCGAGCGGCTTGTCGTCCCGCACGTAGCCGCCGCCGAGCAGCGGGGAGTACGCGACCAGGGTGAGCTCCGGGCTCTCCTTGAGGTACGTGATCAGGTCGCCCTGGACGGCGGCCTGGTCGCCGTCCGCGCTGAGCAGCCCCGGCCAGTCGCCGCGCCGCCGCAGGTAGGTGTGGCCGTACTGGAGCACCTCGTAGCCCGGCAGCCCCGCCTGCGCGGCGAGGTTGCGGGCCCGCTCGACCCGCCACGACCAGTGGTTGGAGACGCCGAGCAGCCCAACCGTCCCCTCCTCGACCAGCTCGCCGAAGGCCCGCACCGTCTCGGCCAGCGGCACCTTGGTGTCCTCGACGTGCGCGTACAGCAGGTCGAGCTTCTCCACCCCGAGCCGCTTCCGGCTGGCCTCGGAGGACGCCCGGATCACCTCGGCGGACAGCCCCTCGCCGTTCTCGATGAACCCCGTCCCCGGCGCCTTCGGCCGGGCCCCGAGCTTGGTCGCGATCACCACCTCGTCGGTGATCCCCCGGCTGGCCCGCCACCGGCCCAGCACTTCCTCGCTGACACCGCCCTGGCCGCCGTCCTGCCAGTACGCGTAGTTGTTCGACGTGTCGATGAACGTGCCCCCGGCCTCGACGTACCGGTCCAGCACCGCGAACGACGTCGCCTCGTCCGTCAGCGTCCCGAACAGCATCGCCCCGAGGCTCAGCACACTGACCTCACGCCGGGTCCGCGGGTCGGTTCCGATGGTGCGCGTGCGCATCCGATTCCCCCTCGTCTCCGCAGCCCGCCCGATCGCGGGCCACAGCCACGAGTCTCGAACCCGGAGCGCGCTCCAGGTCAAGCAGAGGTCTGAACCACCTGCGCGCCGGGGACCGGGCCGTGGGTGGGGTGGGCGGTGCGGCAGGTGCCGGAGGTGCGGAGGGCGGCGGCGATCTGGGCGGCGGCGTCGGCGTCCTTGGCCAGGAAGGCGCAGGTCGGGCCGGAGCCGGAGACCAGGGCGGCCAGCGCGCCGGCCTCGGTGCCCGCGTGCAGGGTGTCGGCGAGGGACGGGCGCAGCGAGATCGCGGCGGCCTGGAGGTCGTTGCTGAGCGCGGCGGCCAGCGCGACGGGGTCGCCCTCGGCGAGGGCGGCGAGCAGCTCGGGGTCGGCGTCGGGGGTCGGGACGTCCTCGATCGTGGCGCCGATTCCGGACTCCTCACGCAGCCGGTCGCATTCGCGGAACACCGCCGGGGTGGACAGCCCCCCGTCGGCGACCGCGAACACCCAGTGGAACGTCCCGCTGACGGGCAGCGCCTCCAGGATCTCGCCGCGCCCGCGCCCCAGCGCGACGCCGCCGAGCAGCGCGAACGGGACGTCGGAGCCGAGTTCGGCGGCCAGCTCCAGCAGGGTCTCCCGCGGGGTGTCGAGGCCCCACAGGGCGTCGCAGGCGAGCAGCGCGGCGGCGCCGTCCGCGCTTCCGCCGGCCATGCCGCCGGCCACCGGGATGGCCTTGGCGATGTGCAGGTGGACGCCGGGGTCGGCCAGGCCGTGGTGGGCGGCGAGCAGCCGGGCGGCGCGGGCGGCCAGGTTGGTGTCGTCGAGCGGGACGGCGTCCGCGTCGGGCCCGGTGCAGGTCAGCGTGACGCCGTCGCCGGGGGTGGCGGTGACCTCGTCGCCGAGCGCGACGGCGAAGAACACGTTCGCCAGGTCGTGGTAGCCGTCGGGGCGGACCCCGCCGACGCCGAGCTGGACGTTGACCTTGGCGGGTACGCGGACGGTGACCATCACTGCTCCGGAGTCTTCGGCTTGTGCTCGGCGATCGCCGCGAACTGCTCCACCGTCAGCATCTCGCCGCGCAGCGTGTGATCGATGCCCGCGCCGCGCAGCGCCTCCTCGGCGGCGGCGGGCGAGCCGGCCCAGCCGGCCAGCGCGGCCCGCAGGGTCTTGCGGCGCTGCGCGAACGCGGCGTCCACGACGGCGAACACCTCGCGCCGGGTGGCGGTGGTGGACGGCGGGTCGCGGCGGATCAGCGAGACCAGGCCGGAGTCGACGTTCGGCGCGGGCCAGAACACGTTCCGCCCGATCGCGCCGGCGCGCTTCACGTCCGCGTACCAGTTGGCCTTCACGGACGGCACGCCGTAGACCTTGTTGCCGGGCTTGGCGGCGAGCCGGTCGGCGACCTCGCTCTGCACCATCACCAGCGTGCGCTCGATGCTGGGGAACGTCTCCAGCATGTGCAGCAGCACCGGGACGGCGACGTTGTACGGCAGGTTCGCCACCAGCGCGGTCGGCTCGGGGCCGGGCAGCTCGGTGACCTCCATGGCGTCGCTCAGCACCAGGTCGAAGTGGTCGGCCTTGCCCGGCATCCGGCCCTTGACGGTGTCCGGCAGGTGCCGCGCCAGCAGCGGGTCGATCTCCACCGCCGTGACGTGCCGCGCCACCTCCAGCAGCGCCAGCGTCAGCGACCCGAGCCCCGGCCCGACCTCGACCACCGCGTCCCGCTCCGTCACCTCCGCCGCCCGCACGATCCGCCGCACGGTGTTCCCGTCGATGACGAAGTTCTGCCCGCGCTGCTTGGTCGGCTTCACGCCGAACGCCTCGGCCAGCGCACGAATGTCGGCAGCCCCCAGCAGGTGGCCGTCGGAGGTGGGTTCGGTGGTGCTCACCCGCCAAGGATACGGGTCACCGCCGGACGAGCCGCTTGAGATCGATCTCGACGGGCAACGGCAGGTCAGTCCGCAGCACTCCTTCGTGCACGCCGACCGGGAGGCGGACGGCCCGCGCCTCCATGCTGACGAGCGGATATGCCGGAGGGATGCGCTCAGTAGCCGAAGGCCCGTGCCGTGTTGGCGGCGATCGCCGTCGCCAACTCGTCCTCGCCCAGCGTCAGATGGGCCGCCATCGCGCGCAGGGTGACCGGGATCAGGTAGGGGGCGTTGGGGCGGCCGCGGTAGGGGTGGGGGGTGAGGAAGGGGGCGTCGGTCTCGATCAGGACGCGGTCGAGGGGGGTGGCGGTGAGGGCCTCGCGCAGGGCGTGGTTGGCCTTGTAGGTGACGGGGCCGGCGAAGGAGAGGTACCAGCCGTGTTCGGCGCAGGTCCTGGCCATGGCGGCGTCGCCGGAGTAGCAGTGGAAGACCGTCCGCTCGGGGGCGCCTTCTTCGAGCAGGACGGCGATGACGTCCTCGTGGGCCTCGCGGTCGTGGATGACGAGGGCCTTGCCGTGGCGCTTGGCGATCTCGATGTGGCGGCGGAAGGACTCCTTCTGCAGGTCGACGCCCTCGGGCCCGGTGCGGAAGTAGTCGAGGCCGGTCTCGCCGACGGCGAGGACGTGCGGGAGGGCGGCCAGCCGGTCGATCTCCGCGAGCGCCTCGTCCAGGGCGCTCTGCCCGCCGGGGGCGCGCCGCTGGCCGGACCAGCCGTCGGGGTCGCCGAGGAAGATCCGCGGGGCCTCGTTGGGGTGCAGCGCGACCGCGGCGTGCACCTGCTCGAACTCGGCGGCGAGGTCGGCGGCCCACTGCGAGCCGGGCACGTCGCAGCCGACCTGGACGACGGTGGTGACGCCGACGGACGCGGCGCGGGCCAGCCCTTCGGCGGGGGTGCCGGACTGCATGTCCAGGTGGGTGTGCGAGTCGGCGACGGGCACCGCGAGCGGCTCGGGGAGCGGCGGCGGGGTGGAGCGGTCGTCGTTCTTCTTGGCGGCCATCGGAGCGCGGTCTTCTCTTCGGGGTCGGGAGAACGGGGAGGGTCGCGGCGAATCCTACGTCCCCGGGCGTGCCGCGGCCCCGGGTCGCGGGTGGCGGTCCGGGGCCGGCGGGGTGCGGTCGAGGGGGTGGTCAGTCGGTGCGGTGGCGCCGGAACAGCCGGTTCCACCAGTGCCGGACGCGCGGCTTGCGGGCCCGCTGCGGGCCCTCGGGTTCGGCGGTGGGCGCGTAGCCGGGGGCGATGTTGGCGGCGACCTCGGCGACCCGGCCGGCCCGCATGATCCGGACCCGTTCGCCGCCGCAGCCGGGGCAGACCAGTTCGCGCAGCGGGGACGGCACCTTGACCCCGTTGGCCTTGTACTCGACGACGGTGTGTCCGTCCTTGCCGGTGTGGTGTTCGATGTCGTACGCCTGCTCCCAGCCGTAGCCGCAGTTGAGGCAGACGAAGGAGTAGGCCTCGCGGACCGTCTCCACGGGGATGCGCGGCCGGGTGGTCAGCCCGAGGCCGCTGGGTGCTCCGCCGTCCAGGGGGCTGTCGATCGTGTCGCTCATGCGCCACCTCGCTTCGCTCGGAGCCCGTCGCCCGACCTGGCGGGCCCGGCGCGGGTCTTTCCATCCCAGGGAATGCCCGGGAGGGTCCGTCCGATGCCCGGCTTGCCAAGTCTTGGTTCCGAATTGGCCCTCCGCTGGGGTGCTCATTCCAACGTACGACCGATTTCGGCCATCAGCACACGACGGCCCGGCGGCCGCCGGGCGGCGGTTCAGCCGGCGTGCTTGGCCGCCACCACGGCGTCGAAGACCACGGACTTGCGCAGCCCGAGTTCGGCGGCGACGGCGGCGATGGCCTCCTTGCGGCGTTCCCCGGCCGCTTCGCGGGCGGCGACCCGGCGGGCCAGTTCGGCGGGGCCGACCTCCTCGGGGGCGGCGGGCGGGGCGCCGGCCACCACAACGGTGATCTCGCCCTTGACGCCCTCAGCGGCCCAAGCGGCGAGCTCGGCGAGCGGGCCGCGCCTGACCTCCTCGTAGGTCTTGGTGAGCTCGCGACAGACGGCGGCGGGGCGCTCGGCGCCGAAGGCGTCGGCCATCGCGGCGAGGGTCTCGGCGATCCGGTGCGGGGCCTCGAAGAAGACCATGGTGCGCGGCTCGGCGGCGATCTGGGCGAGCTGCCGGGAGCGGTCGCCGGCCTTGCGGGGCAGGAAGCCCTCGAAGGTGAAGCGGTCGACCGGCAGCGCGGACAGCGCCAGCGCGGTGAGCACGGCGGACGGGCCGGGCACGGCGGTGACCTTGATCCCGGCGGCGACGGCCGCGTCGACCAGCCGGTAGCCGGGGTCGGAGACCGAGGGCATGCCGGCGTCGGTGACCAGCAGCACCCGGGCGCCGCCCTGGAGCGCGGCGACCAGTTCGGGGGTGCGGCCGACCTCGTTGCCCTCGAAGTAGGACACCACCCGGCCGGTCGGCGTCACACCGAGCGCCTGGGTGAGCCGGCGCAGCCGCCGGGTGTCCTCGGCGGCGATGACGTCCGCTTCGGCGAGTTCGGCGCGCAGTCGGGGCGGCGCGTCCTCGACGTCGCCGATGGGGGTACCTGCCAGTACGAGAACACCAGTCACGGGACCATCCTCCCCTACCGGCGGGGGTCCTCACCGGGACGGACGCGGCGCGGTGCGGTGCGGGCCGTGCCGGGACCCCTTGTGACTTCCGCCATTGCCCCTACGATGTGGCCCGTGAGCGGCGACATCGACAGTGGTATGGACCACCCCGAGCGGGGCGGCGTGACCGTGCTGGAACCGGCCGATCCGGCCGCCGTTCCGGGCCCGCGCCCGGAGCCCGAACCGGCCTCCCGGTGGGCCCGGGCGCTGTCCGGCGTGGGCTACCGCGCGCCGCGGCGCATGCCGGTGGACGAGCAGCTGGCGCCCCCGATGCCGGACGGCCCGGGCGTCACGCCGGAGCGGGTCGCGCCGTCCCCGGTGCTGGCCCGGCTGGGCATCCGGCTGCCGGACGCGCTCTGGTCGTGGCTGTGCCGCTGGTCGGGCTGGCTCGGCCCGGTCGCGGTCGCGGTGTTCGCGGGCGTGCTGCGCTTCGTCAACCTGGGCGGGCCGCACGCGCTGATCTTCGACGAGACGTACTACGCGAAGGACGCGTACTCGCTCTGGCAGGTCGGCTACGAGACCAACTGGTCGGAGGACGCCAACGCGCTGATCACCGGCGCGAACCCGACCGTCCCGTTCCGCACCGACCCGGCGTACATCGTGCACCCGCCGGTCGGTAAGTGGATCATCGGCCTGGGCGAGCAGCTCTACGGCATGAACCCGTTCGGCTGGCGGTTCATGATGGCCGTGCTCGGCACCCTGTCGGTGCTGATGCTGGCCCGGATCGGGCGGCGCCTGTTCCGCTCCACCCTGCTGGGCTGCGTGGCCGGCCTGCTGCTGTCGGTCGACGGCCTGCACTTCGTGCTCAGCCGCACCGCGATCCTCGACCTGATCGTGATGTTCTGGTTCCTGGCCGCGTTCGGCCTGCTGCTGATCGACCGGGACCGCACCCGGGCACTGATCGCGAAGCGCCTGGACGCGGGCCTGGACGCCGGCTGGTGGCAGCTCGGCTGGCGGCCGTACCGGCTGGCGGCGGGCGTCAGCCTCGGCCTGATGATGGGCACCAAGTGGAGCGGCGCCCCGGCGATCGCCGCGTTCGTGCTGCTCACCGCGTTCTGGGACTCCTCGGCCCGCCGGCTGGCCGGCCGGATGCGCACCCCGGACGGCCGGCCGGTCACCGAGGGCGGGCGCCTGCTGCGGCACACCTGGGACTTCGTCTCCTCCGGCCTGAGCATCGGCCTCACCGCGCTGGCCACCTACCTGGTCAGCTGGACCGGCTGGATCCTGTCCTCAACGCAGCCCGGCAAGGGCGGCTACTTCCGCGACTGGGCGGTGCAGAACCCGGGCGGTTTCGGCCCGGACTGGCTGCGCAGCCTGTGGCACTACCACGCCACCATGTGGGAGTTCCACACCAACCTGCACAGCCCGCACACCTACCAGTCCAACCCGTGGAGCTGGCTGGTGCTGGGCCGGCCCGTCTCGTTCTTCTACGAGTCGCCGAAGGCCGGCCAGGACGGCTGCACCGCCTCCGACTGCGCCCGCGAGGTGCTGGCCATCGGCACCCCGCTGCTGTGGTGGGCGGGCATCGCCGCGCTGCTGTACTGCCTGTACCGCTGGCTGATGCGCCGCGACTGGCGGGCCGGGGCGCTGCTGAGCGGCGTGGCGGCCGGCTACCTGCCCTGGTTCATGTACCAGGAGCGGACGATCTTCCTGTTCTACGCGGTGTGCTTCGTGCCGTTCCTGGTGCTGGCGGTGACGATGATGATCGGCGCGATGCTGGGCCCCGCCGACGCCTCGCCGGACCGCCGGCTGGCGGGCGCGACGGGTGCGGGACTGCTGATCGCCGCGATCATGTGGAACTTCCTGTACTTCTATCCGATCTACACCGGCCAGACGATCCCGATGCCGGACTGGAACGGCCGGATGTGGCTCAGCACCTGGATCTGAGCCGCGCCGGAGGGCGTGTACCGGAACTGTCACAAACCACCCCTGTGTCGTGAGTGCACGGATGGTGTCTGCCTATGGTGTTGTGGCCGCTGATTTCCTACGGCCACGACACATCCTGGGGGGCTCCACGTGAACAACGGCGCGAAGATCGGCATCGCCTCGGCCGCCGCTGTGCTGCTCCTCGCCGGCGGCTACGGGGCGTACGCCCTGGTCTCCGGCGACTCGGGCGGCGAGAAGGAGGCGGCCAAGCCCCGCACCGTGGTCGCCGAACCCCCCAGCCAGGAGCTCGCCGCGTCCGGCGCCAAGGCCTTCCTGGAGGCCTGGGCCAAGGGCGACCTGACCGCCGCCGCCAAGCTCACCGACGACCCGGACAAGGCGCAGAGCGCACTGCAGGCCTTCCAGAACGACCTGAAGCCCAGCGCCGTCCACCTCAACGCCGGCGGCCCGACCACCGCGCCCAGCCCGTCCGCCTCCAAGTCCTCCGCCGCCGGCGTGGGCGACGTGACGGCCCCGCCCTCCGCGACCGCCTCCGCCGGACCGACCGGGGTGCTGCAGAGCTTCAAGGCGTCGATGGAGTTCCCCGAGACCGGCTCCCCGTGGACCTACGACGGCGTGCTCGGGGTGGTGAAGATGAGCGACGGCACCGCCGCCGTGCACTGGGCGCCCTCGGTGATCCACCCGAAGCTGGACGGCACCGAGACCATCGGCGTCAAGCCGGTGTACGCCGCGCCCGCCGCCATCACCGACCGCAAGGGCAAGCCGCTGGCCGGCTACGCCTCGCTCAACGGCCTGCTGACCCAGCTCAAGGGCGCCGCCCCGCAGGGCGGCAAGCCGGAGGACGCCGGAACGGCCGTGGTGATCTCCCCGGCGTCCGGCAACGGGGCCACCGAGAAGCTGTTCACGCTCAAGGAGCCCAAGCCCGTCCCCAACCTGAAGCTGACCCTGGACGCGGACCTCCAGGCGGCCGCCGAGTCGGCCGTCGCCGCGCAGGGCAAGCCGGGCTCGCTGGTGGCGATCGAGCCCAGCAGCGGCGGCATCCTGGCCTACGCCTTCTCCCCCGTCACCGGCCAGAACCGGGCGTTCTCCGGGGCGACCGCGCCCGGCTCCACCATGAAGGTGCTGACCGCCGCCGCGCTGATGGAGGCCGGCGTCACGCCCGGCACCTCGATGCCCTGCCCGGAGACCACCATGGTCACCGGCAAGTCGATCAGCAACGACTTCCCGGGCTCGCACCCGGACTACACGCTCACCGACGCGTTCATCAACTCCTGCAACACCTCCTTCATCGAGAAGGGCAAGGACGTCCTCAAGCCGGACACCCTGCCCGCGCTCGCCAAGGACGTGTTCGGCATCGGCCTGGTCTGGAAGACCGGCCTGTCCAACTTCGACACCCAGATCCCGGTCGAGAACAACATGGCGGGCGCGGCCAGCGAGTTCATCGGCCAGGGAAAGATCCGCGCCAACCCGCTGGGCATGGCGTCGATCGCGGCGACCGTGCAGTCCGGGGTGTTCCGGCAGCCGATCCTGGTGCCCGGCATGGAGCAGAAGAAGGCCGCCCGGACGCTCTCCCCCGAGGTGCTCAACAGCCTGCGCTCGCTGATGACGCAGACCGTCAAGTCCGGCACCGCCGCCGCCGTGAAGCCGGCCCTGCCGGCCGGCTCCGGGGCGAAGACCGGCACCGCCGAGGTCGACAACTCCGGCTCGAACTCCTGGTTCACCTCCTACTCGGGCAACCTCGCGGTCGCCGCCGAGTTCGAGGGCGCCGGGCACGGCTCGGCGGCGGCCGGGCCGGCCTCGTCCAAGGTGCTGGCGGTCGGCAACAAGGGCTGACGCCCGGCCCGGCCGGGGCTACTGGGCGAAGCGCCGCAGCAGGTTCTCGGTGACCTGGCGGGTGAACGCCCCGGCCCGGCCGTCGATGCCGTGGATGCCGCCCTGGCCGGTCGCCTCCAGCGACTCCACCCACCGCATGGTGCCGGTGGCGAAGACCATCGCGCCGCTGCCCGCCGTGTACAGCGCGGTGTCCGCGAAGGACGGCCGGCCGTCGCAGACCACCGGGGAGTGCGACAGCACCTCGATGCCCTGCGGCGTCGGGTAGGACGTGTTCACCCGGTCGTACTCGACGCCCACCAGGTGCGGGAAGCTGTCGCCGGCCTTGGCGCCGGTGCCCGCGACCAGCCAGTGGTCGGGCGCGGTGACCACGTACGGGGCGTCCACCGGGTAGCCGTCGTAGATCACGCCGAGCAGCGAGGACTCCGGGTCGGCGCCGGGCGCGGAGCGGAAGTCGGTGGTCGCCGGGTGCCCCGCCCGGTAGCCCGGGTCGTCCTTCCAGGCGCCCTTCCAGCACACCACGGTGCGGTCCGGCCCGGTCGGCGACGGCTCGTAACGCACCCGCCGGAAGCAGCAGTTGGCGCCCAGGACGGCCAGGTGGGTGCCGGCGTCGCGGGCCGCCGTGACGTGGGCGCGCTGCTCGGGCGACCAGTACTCGTCGTGGCCGAGCGAGAGGACGGCCTTGGCGCCGCGCAGCAGGTTCGGGTCGGCGGCGACGTCGATGCAGGTGGCGTACGACAGCGGGATGCCGAGCTTCTCGGCGAGCGCGATCAGCGGGGCCTCGTAGACCAGGAACAGGCCCGCGCCGTCGTCGTACTGGTAGGGCCGGTCGAAGCTGACCTGGTACGAGCGGGTGGGCAGCCCGCCGGACGGGCCGTTGTACAGGTTGTAGCCGCCCCACTCGTTGTAGGCCTGCCAGGTGGCGACGGAGTTGACCACCACGGTGGTGCCGGCGGTGCTGCGCGAGCGCACCGTGAGCGGCACGTACCGCTGCCCGGCGCCGCCGTCCGCGTCCAGCCGCAGCAGGTAGCAGCCCTCCGGCCAGCCCGTGGTGTCGACGGCGGTGGTGCGCGGCCAGTCGGTGATCACCGTGCGGGTGGTCTGTTCGACGGTGAACGGCCGCTGCCTGCCGCCCGGCAGCCGCTCCGACTTCCACACCTGGCGGGCGCGGGCCCCGCCGTACCAGCCCATCCGGTAGGCGGTGACGGTGAAGCCGGGCGCGGTGGTGGAGACGTGCAGGCCGACCTGCTCGCCGGGCAGCACGCTGACCCGGTCCGCCCAGCCCTCGATCGCGTCGGCCGGGCCGGCGTGGGTGATCGCCCAGTCGGCGTTGCCGGGCCTGGCGTTCTCGGCGGCGGTGCCGGAGGGCGCGGGGCTCGGCGCGGCGGCGGTGGCACCGGTGGCGCCGGCGGCGGGTGCGGCGGCGCCGGTGCGGCTCGGGCCGCAGGCGGTCAGCGAGGCGGCCGCTCCGGCGGCCAGGCCCAGGAAGCGGCGTCGTCCGGTGGCGCCCAAGATCACTCCCGTGTTCGAACGGTGTCCCGGGCCACCTTAGGCACTGCGGACGCCCGCCGTTGCGACGGCCTGCGCCCCGGCACCGCAACCAGCCGTCCGGGCCCGGCCGCCAGCCGGGGCCACAGCACCAGCACGGCGGGCAGCGCCAGGTACCCGAACCGCCCGGCCGGGGCCAGTGCGAACGCCACCGTCAGACCGGCCGCCAGCAGGTCGCAGGCGGCCACGGCGGTGGCCGGCGGGTGGGTCGCCAGCCACCCCGCGACGGCCAGCGCGCCCGCGCACAGCAGCGCCAGCGACAGGGCGTGGCCGAACGGGCCGAGACCGGCCAGCACCTTGCCCGGCAGCGGACTTCCGGCCGGCGTCCGCAGCGCCGTCAGGCCCAGCGGGAAGCGCACCACCTGCTCGCACAGCTCGCGCCGGTGCCACACCGCGAACGGCCCGATCACCGCCCCGCCGACGGCCAGCGCCGACCCGGCGGCCCGCAGCGCCGGGCGCGGGCCGTGCCGGCGGTGCAACAGCAGCAGCGCGACCGGCAGCGCCGGCCAGGCCGTCCACTTCAACGCGCAGGCCAGCGCCAGCACCAGGCCGGTGCGCAGCGGCCACCCGCGTTCGGCGAGCGCCAGCGCCAGGCAGCACACCCCGATCAGCGGCAGGTCGACGCCGCCGACCACCAGCGCCAGCGCGATCAGCGGCGAGGCGGTGAGCACCGTCAGCGGCAGCGCCGCCTTCCGCAGCGGCCCCGGGCGCAGCACCCGCCACCCCGCCGCCAGGCAGGCCAGGAACGCGACCGCGAACCACACCCGGGCGTCGCCGAGCACCCGCGCCGCCGCGCCGGCCTCGCCGAGCAGCAGCCGGGGCAGGCCGAACAGCGACATGGCGGGCAGGTACGGGTTGTAGTCGACGACGTGCGACGGGTGCGGCAGGTACGGGCTGCCGGTGTGCAGCAGCAGCGCCGCCGACCGTTCCACCACCGTCACCTCGGACTGGTGCCGCCCGGCGACCGCCAGCACCCCGAGCGGCGCCAGCACCGCTCCCAGCGCCGCCGCCACCGCGGCCGCCCACGCCGCCGCCCGCCGCGGCAGCGCCAGCCCGAGCACCGCGGCCAGCGCGTACCCGGGCGCCGCGAACCGCCCCCACGCCGCCTGGTTCACCAGGTCCGACCCCGCCGCGATCGCCCCCGCCCACCCCGCTGCCCCCGCCCACCCGACGGCCCGCACCCCGCGACGCCGCACCAGTCGCAGGACCCCCCGGGTGCTCGCCATGGCTGGAAGGCTAGGCCGAAAGCCCCGCCCTGTCGCGGACTTTGCGCCGGTTTCCGCGCTTCCGTCCGATTCTCGCCCCCGGCGGGCCCGCGCAGCATCGACCGGCGCGGGGGGACAGGCAGGCGGACCGGCGCCGACGCGTACAGCCGCGAAGGCGACGAACGTGCTCACGCAGATCATGTCGACGACCAGCTCGAAGAGGGCCCCCGGCGGGCCCGCGCGGAGCGTCACTTCCTCGCGGCGGGCTCCTCGCTCCGGCCGGCGGCGAGGCGGGAGTGCTTGGCGCTGTAGGTGAAGTACAGGACGGCGGCCAGGGCCAGCACGATCGCGAAGGCGATGAAGGTGTCGCGGTGCAGCTTGGTGACCAGGTAGACGCAGAAGGCGGCGCTGAGCACGGGCGTGACCGGGTAGAACGGGACCTTGAAGCCGCGCGGGAGGTCCGGCCGGGTGCGGCGCAGCACGATGATGCCGATGGACACGGCGGTGAAGGCGACGAGGGTGCCCATCGAGGTCATGTCGGCGAGCAGCCGCAGCGGGAAGACCGCGGCCAGCAGGGCGACGGCGGCGCCGACCACGACGGTGTTCCAGATGGGCGTGCCGGTGCGCGGGGAGACCCGGGTGAAGCGGCGCGGCAGCAGCCCGTCGCGGCCCATCGCGAAGAGGATCCGGGTCTGGCCGTAGATCACCACCAGGGTGATGGAGAAGATCGAGACGATCGCGCCGCCGGCGAACACCAGGGCGGGCCAGGACTGGCCGGTGACGTCCTGCAGGATCTGCGCGAGGCCGGCCTCCTGGCCCTCGAACCGCTGCCAGGGCTGCGCGCCGATCGCGGTGACGGCGACCGCGATGTACAGCAGGGTGACGACGGTGAGCGAGATCAGGATGGCCAGCGGCAGCGTCCGTCGCGGTTCGCGGACCTCCTCGCCGGCGGTGGAGACGGCGTCCAGGCCGATGAAGGAGAAGAAGATCGTGGAGGCGGCGGTCTGGACGCCGCCCCAGCCCTCGGGGGCGAACGGGGTGAAGTTGCCGGAGTGGAATCCGGTCAGGCCGATGGCGACGAACAGCACCAGGATGGCCAGCTTGATGGTCACCATCACGGCGTTGACCTTGGCGGATTCGCCGACGCCGCGGATCAGCAGCACGGTGACCAGGGCGACCAGCACCACGGCGGGCAGGTTGAAGATGCCGTCCTCGCCGGGCGGCGCGGTGAGCGCCGCGGGCAGGTGCAGGCCGAACGCCAGGTCGGCGAACTGGTTGAGGTACTGGCCCCAGGTGACGGCGATCGCGGACGCGGAGACGCCGTACTCCATCAGCAGGCAGACGCCGACGCCGAACGCGACCGCTTCGCCCATGGTGGCGTACGCGTACGAGTAGGAGGAGCCGGCCACCGGGATGGCGGAGGCCAGTTCGGCGTAGCAGAGCGCGGTGAGGCCGGCGGTGACGGCGGCGATCACGAAGGACAGCACCACGGCGGGCCCGGCGATCGGGACGGAGGTGGTGAGGACGAAGAAGATGCCGGTGCCGACGGTGGCGCCGATGCCGATCGCGGAGAGCTGCCACAGGCCGATGGATCGGCGCAGGTGGCCGGCTCCGGTTCCGCCCGCTTCGGCGATCAGGGTGTCCACGGGCTTGCGCCGCAGCAGGCGGGTGGTGCTCATCGGTGTCCTTCTGGTGGGGATCAGGGAGGGACTGTATCAAATACGACGCTTTGCATAATTATGTGAGCTGTGCGACGAATGCGCCGGTCACCGGCCGAGCGCGGCCTGCATGACCGCCTTGGCGATGGGCGCGGCCAGTCCGCCGCCGGTGACGTCGGTGGCCTCGCTGTCGGCGACCACCACGGCGACGGCGACGGGCGGGGTGTCGGTGGAGCCGGCCGGGCGGGCCCAGGCGATGAACCAGGCGTACGGGGTGCCGGTGTTGCCGACGCCGTGTTCGGCGGTGCCGGTCTTGCCGCCGACCTCGACGCCGGGGATCCGCGCGTTGCCGCCGGTGCCGTTCTCCACCACGTCCACCATGAGCCGGCGCAGCTGGGCGGCGACGCCGGGCCCGAAGGCCTGCCGGTACAGGGTGGGGCGCATCAGCTGGACCTGGGTGCCGTCGGCCTTGGTGAGTCTGTCCACAAGCTGTGGATGCATCACCTCTCCGCCGGCGGCGACCCCGGCGGCGACCATCGCCATCACCAGCGGCGAGGCGGCGGTGTCGTACTGGCCGATCGAGGACAGCGCCAGCTGCGAACTGTTCATGTCGGTGTCGAAGTTGGAGCGGGCGGCCCGTACCGGGGTGTCGAGCTTGGCGTCGTTGAAGCCGAACCTCTCCGCCATCGCGGCCATCCGGTCGAGGCCGGTCTGCTCGCCGAGCCAGCCCAGCACGCTGTTGCAGGACAGCGTCATCGCCTCGTCCAGCGACAGCCCTTCCCGGTCGCAGGCGGCGGTGTCGTTGTTGAGCGTGGTGGTGGTGCCGGGCAGGACGTACGGGTAGGGCGCGCCGGTGGGGGTGTGGATGTCGCCGACGGTGCCGTTGGCGAGGACGGCCGCGGCGGTGACCACCTTGAAGGTGGAGCCGGGCGGGTAGATCTGCCGCAGGGCCCGGTTGAGCATCGGCTGGTCGGGGTCGGCCTGGAGTTTCGCCCAGGCGTCCTGGCCGTTGGCGCCGGCGATGGAGCCGGGGTCGTAGCTGGGGGCGGAGGCCAGCGCGAGGATCCGGCCGGTGGCGGGTTCGATCGCGGCGACGGCGCCCTGCTGGCCGCCGAGCCCCTGCATGGCGGCGCGCTGCACGGCCGGGTCGATGGTGGTGACCACGTCGCCGCCGGGCTGCTGCCGGCGGGTGATGGCGTCCCAGACCGCCCAGCCGGCCAGCCGGGGGTCGGTGCCGGTGAGCAGGTCGTCGTAGACGCCTTCCAGCTGGGTGTTGCCGTAGAGCTGCGAGGAGTAGCCGGTGACGGCGGCGTACAGCGGGCCGTCGGTGTAGGTCCGCCGGTAGGCGAGGCGGCCGCCGGTGGCGGCGGAGCCGGTGACGGGCCGACCGACGATCAGGTTGCCCCGGGGCTGCGCGTACCGCTGGATGACGGCGCGCTGGTTGGCGCTGTTGTGGTCGAGTTCGTCCTTCTGGAAGACCTGCACCCGGGTGCCCTGGACGGCCAGCACGATGATCAGCAGCATGCAGAAGGTGGCGGCGCGGCGGCCGGTGGTGGAGATGCCGGGCAGGTCCTGCGGCCCGCCGTCGGCGCCGTCGGGGCGGGTGAGCCTCATGCCGCCTCCGCGGGGTCGGGGCGGCGGGCGAGGTCGCTCATCCGCACCAGCAGCGCCACGATGATCCAGTTGGTGACCACCGAGGAGCCGCCCTGTGCGATGAACGGCAGCGTCATGCCGGTCAGCGGGATCAGGTCGAGGACGCCACCGGCCACCACGAACACCTGGATGGCGACCAGCGCGGCCAGGCCGATGGCGAGCAGCCGCCCGAACGGGTCGCGCAGCGCGATGCCGGTGCGAAAGCCCCGGGAGACCAGCACGGCGTACAGCAGGAACACCGCGAGCAGGCCGGTCAGGCCGAGTTCCTCGCCGATGGTGGCGAGGATGAAGTCGGACTTGGTGGCGAAGCCGATCAGCGCGGAGTGCCCGAGGCCCAGGCCGGTGCCGAGCTGCCCGCCCCAGGCGAACGCGAACAGCGACTGGGCGATCTGGTTGGCGCCCTGCCCGGCCTCGATCGACGCCAGCGGGTGCAGCCAGTCGGTGACCCGGCTGTGCACGTGCGGCGACAGCCAGCCCACCCCGACGGCGGCGACCGCCGACAGCAGCAGGCCGATGACGATCCAGCCGGTGCGGGCGGTGGCCACGTACAGCATCACCACGAACAGGCCGAAGAACAGCAGCGAGGTGCCGAGGTCGGTCTCCAGGACCAGCACCCCGACGAACGCCGCCCAGATCAGCAGCACCGGCCCGAGCACCCGGCCGAGCGGCAGCCGGAACCACAGCACCCGACGGCCGGTCAGGGCGAGCGCGTCGCGGTGCCGGGCCAGGTAGGCGGCGAAGAACACCGCCAGCAGGACCTTCGCGAACTCGCCGGGCTGGAACGACAGCGGACCGAGCGTCACCCAGATCCGCGAGCCGTACACGGGCGGGAAGAACACCGGCAGCACCAGCAGGACGAGGGCCACGAACGCGCCGATGTACGCGTAGCGCTGGAGCCTGCGGTGGTCGCGCAGCAGGAGCAGCACCGCGATGAACAGGCCCACGCCGAGGGTGGACCAGAGCAGTTGGGTGGGGGCGGCCTCGTGGTGCGGGGTGTTGCGGTCCAGCCGGTAGATGACGACCAGTCCGATGCCGTTCAGCAGCACCGCGATCGGCAGCAGCAGCGGGTCCGCCCACCGCGCCCGCCAGCGCACCGCGCCGTGCGCGAGCAGCGCCAACACCCCCAGTGCGGCGCCGTACTGGGCGGCGTCCGGCGGGGCCTGGCCGTCGAGGTCGACGCCCACCTCGACGTACCCGAACACCGCCAGCCCCACCGCGGCGACCACCAGCAGCAGTTCGGTCCACCGGCGGGAGCGTCGCGGGCCGGATGTCCGGGTCGCGGAGTCAGTGGCCACAGCCGTCCTCGCCGGCTCGTACGGGCAGGGACGGCGGGGTGCCGGGCGACCACCGCCCGGCACCCCGCCGGTACAGCCTGGGAGAGCGTCAGAGCGTGGAAGCGGGGTTCGCCGCGCGGGCGATCTCCCGCAGGTGCTCCTCCTCCTCGTGGCTGAGCGAGGTCTGGATCAGCTCGCCGCCGAACTTCGCGACGGCCGGGATCACCTTGTCCTGGGTGGCGGTGCGCACCAGCGCGAACACGGCGGCGCTGCCCGGGGCCAGCTTCTGGCCGACCTGGCGCATGAAGTTGTCGTCGACGCCGGTGTCGGTGGAGGCGCCGACGGCCGCGCCGGTCGCGCCGCCGATCGCCGCGCCGATCACCGGCATCAGGAACAGCAGGCCGATGACGCCGCCCCACAGGGCGCCGGAGGCCGCGCCGAGGCCGGTGTTGGACACCGCCTGGTGGAGCTTGATCTTCCCGTCGTCGCGGCGCTCGACCACCACGATGTCCTCCAGGTCGATCAGCCGCTGCTTCTGCAGGCCGATCAGCTCGTCCCGGACGTTCTGCGCGGTGGCGACATCGGGGTAGGCGATCGCGAACAGGTTGCTCACAGCAGGTCCTTCCAGCAGGGCATTCGGGCACGTCCCCAGCACCCTAGCCAGGATTCGCCATATTTAATTCGATCCCCTGCGGTGTGTCCGGTTCCGCCGGACGCTCACTCGCCGCGGCGCGTCGCCGCCGTCACCGCCGCCCACCAGGCGGCCGCCGCCAGGGCCGCCGCGCCCGGCAGCGTCCACCACGGCACGGACAGCACGTGGTGCCGTGCGCCCAGCACCAGCGCCCGCACCACGGCGTTCGCCGGCGAGCCCGGCACCAGCAGCACCAGCACCACCGCGCCCAGGCCCAGCGGCACCGCGTACTGCGCGGCCGCCACCACCGGGCGGTTGCACACCGCGCCGACCGCCGCGCCGGTCAGCGCGCACACCACGGTGGCCGCCAGGCCGCCCGCCACGGCCGGGCCGACGTCGCCGCCGCCCATCAGCAGCACCGCCGCCAGGCCCGCCGCGCCCAGCGCCAGCCCGGCCAGCGCGGCCGCCAGCAGCGCCGACAGGTGCACCCGCCGCCAGCCCGCCGCCGCGACCAGGCAGGCCCGGGACTGCGCGGGCTCCGCCGTCACCGCCGCGCGCACCAGCCAGCCCGTCACCGGCACCAGCAGGCCCGCCGAGAACGCCGCCCCCGCCAGCACGTCGTCGCCGCCGGACACCCCGAGGCCCAGCAGCACCAGGTAGCACAGCCCGGGCGCCAGCCAGCGCTGGGAGCGCAGCAGCAGCTCCAGGTGGTAGCGCGTCAGCATGCGCAGCGTCATCGCCCGCTCTCCTCCTGGACGGACCTGATGTGCACCGGCGGGTGCGCGGCCAGCAGGCGGCGCAGCAGCGCGTCGGAGTGCGCGGCCGGCACGTCCAGCCGGGTGGCGCCGTCGGCCAGCGGCTTGCGTTCGGGCCGGCCGGGCAGCCACTCGGGGAGCGCCTCCGCCTCGACCACCAGCACGGTGCGCGGCCCGTCCGGGTCGACGGCCCGCACCGGCGCCTCGTGCAGCACGCCGTCGCGGACCCGGTGCCCGCCGGTGGCCAGGCCCGCCAGCCGGGTCGGGTCGTGGTCGACGAACACCACCAGGCCGCCGGCGGCCGCGCGCTCGGCGACCGCGGCGTCGAGCTCGGCCCTGGCACCCTGGTCGAGGCCCGTCCACGCCTCGTCCAGCAGCAGCAACTCGGCCTCGGCGAGCAGGGCCTGGGCCACCGCGACCTTCTGGCACGTCCCCTTGGAGAGGCGGCCGATCGGGGTGCCGGCGTAGCCGGTGATGCCGAAGCGCTCCAGCCAGTGGTCGGCCCGCCGGCATGCCTCCCCGGCGGCCAGGCCGCGGATCCGGCCCAGGTGGCACAGGTAGTCGCGGGCGTCGAACGGCAGCGCGGGCGGGAACCGCTCGGGGACGTACGCCCGGCCCGCCGGGGCCTCGACCGTGCCCCGGTCGGCGCGTTCGATGCCCGCGAGCAGCTTCAGCAGCGTCGACTTGCCGCTGCCGTTGGCGCCCTCGATCCGCACCAGCGCGCCCGCGCCGAGCGTCAGATCGACGTCTCGCAACACCCACGCGCCGCCGCGCCCGTAGCGTTTCCCGACGCCCGCCAGACGCACCGTCATGTGCTCTCCCCGCCTGCTGTGCCGACCAGTTCAGGGTACGTCGCGCTCACCACCCGCATTGGGCGATTGGAACTGACGGTCCCTAGGATGCGGCGGTGATCACCCTTACCAAGAAACGACGGACGGCCCGCGGCGCCGCCCTGCTCGGGGCGCTGACGATAGTCGCCGGCACCGTGCTGAGCACCCTGCCCGCGTTCGCCGACGAACCCGGGGCCCCGCCCGCCGCGATCGAAGCGCCCAAGGTCGACCTCGTCCTCGACGGGTCGGGGTCGATGCGGACCACCGACATCCAGGGCAAGAGCCGGATCTCGGTCGCCCAGCAGTCCATCAACGAGGTCATCGACGCGCTGCCCGCCGAGACCGAGTTCGGCCTGCGCACGCTCGGCGCCACCTACCCGGGCAACGACCAGAAGGAGGGCTGCAAGGACACCCAGCAGCTCTTCCCGGTCGGCAAGACCAACAAGGTCGAGGCCAAGACCGCCGTCGCCACCGTCCGCCCGAGCGGCTGGACCCCGATCGGCGTGGCGCTGCGGGCCGCCGCCCAGGACCTCGGCACCGGGCCGACCACCCGCCGGATCGTGCTGATCACCGACGGCGAGGACACCTGCGCCCCGCCCGACCCGTGCGACGTGGCCCGCGAGCTCGCCAGCCAGGGCATCCACCTGGTGATCGACACCCTCGGCCTGGCGCACGACGACAAGACCCGCCAGCAGCTGCTGTGCATCGCCAACGCCACCGGCGGCACCTTCACCGACGTCCGCACCCAGGAGCAGCTGACCCAGCGGGTCAAGCAGATCGTCACCCGGGCCCAGGACACCCACACCATCACGCCCGCCAAGGTGGCCGGCGCCGAGCAGTGCGCGAGCGCGCCGATCCTGGCGCCCGGCGTGTACAGCGACCGGGAGAAGTTCTCCGAGCACCGGGTGTACCGGGTGCCGGTGAAGGCCGGCCAGGAACTGCGCGCCTCGGTCAGCGTCACGCCCGACCGGGCCGTCGCCCGCGACTACGGGGTGATGCTGCAGGCCACCGACACCAGCGGCCAGGAACTGGTCCGCGGCAACGACGCCGGCTCCGGCCGCACCGACGTGGCGTCCACCGGCGTCCGCTGGTCCGCGCCCGGCGGCGAATCGGCCTCCCCGTCGCCGAGCTCCAAGAGCGGCGCGGCGAGCACCGACCGCACCGTCTGCCTGATCGTCAGCAACTCCTTCGCCGGCCAGGGCGCCGTCCAGGCCGACGCCGGCCTGCCGCTGGAGCTGACCGTCGACGTCACCGCCGCCTCCCCCGCGCCCGACGGGCCCGCGATGGGCCTCGGCCGCGGCTGGATCCTGCTCGGCGTCCTCACCCTGGCCGGCCTGCTCGCCGGTCTGGTCTTCGGCTGGCTGGCACGCTGGCGGATCGCCGTCTGGCGGGAGAACTGACGATGCGCAAGCTCTTCACCCTCGCGGCCCCCGCGGCCGCGCTGACCGGCCTCCTGCTGCTGGCGCCCGGCGCGAGCGCGGCCTCGCCCTCGCCGTCACCGTCCGCCAGTGGCAGCGCCAAGCCGGTGCTCAACTCGGTCGGCACCAGCTTCCTGACGGCGACCACGCTGGCCGCCGGGCAGGACGCGGACGTTCCCGTCTCCACCGGCGACTACCTGTACTGGGCGTTCCCGGCCGCCGAGGGCCAGACCGCCACCGTCCAGGTCAAGGTCACCCTGCCGGAGGCCGCCGACCGGCACGGCGCGCAGACCTGGACCGTCGAGCTCTTCGACGGCCTGCGCCGCCGCCAGGCCTGCACCGCCGGACCGCAGAACGGCACCGCCGAGCAGAGCGCCACCACGCTCGACCTGAGCTGCACCCTGCGGCAGATCCGCTCCTGGGCCGAGCCCTGGTCCGGCGACCCGCTGCCCGGCACCTACTACATCCGGCTGTCCACCAGCGACATCCCGCAGCAGGACCTCGGCCTCGCCTCCCAGGTCCGCGTCCACGTCGCCACCAAGGGCGGCGTGAACGACGCCCAGCCCGAGGGCGGCTCGCTCAAGGCCCCGCTCGTCCCGCCGGTCAACGCCGGCTCCACCGCGAGCGGCAACGCGGCGACCCCGGCCCCCAGCGCCAGCGCCGCGTACGCGGCGGGCCCCGCCGCGGAGGAGACCCACTGGTACTCCGACCTCTTCTCCGGCTGGAACACCCGCTGGTGGTGGACCGCCGCCGGCGGCATCCTCGCCGCCCTCGCGGGCGTCCTGGGCTACACCCTCACCCGCCACCCCCGCGGCCAACGGCCGCACCAGCACCAGCACCCGTAGGGGCGTGAGCACCACGCAGGCGGGCGCGAAGACTGCTGTCGCGCCCGCCTGCGTTTCGCGCCTACCGGCCGAGCGTGGCGAGGATCCGCGCCGCCGACATCCCCAGGTCCGCCGTCACCGGGACCTCCTGGGCGAAGTGCCGCTTCAGCACGTCCTCCGTGTAACGCCTGCACTGCCGGTGCCAGTTGAGGACGGCGGCCATCCAGTCCTCCAGCTCGCGGACGTACCCGTCGAGGGCGTCCGCCGTCTCGCCCTCGATCGCGAAGTCCTGCTTGAGCAGCGGGAGTTCACCGTCCACGACGTGCTGGAACTGGCTCAGCCGGGAGTTCATCAGGTCGGCGACGATGTCCACCGCCACGGGGTACTCGCAGGAGAAGAAGTTCTCCACCACCCGGACCAGGTTGTGCACCTCGCCCTCGTACTCGATCTCCTTCTGGTACGAGTGCAGGTCGTTGACCAGGCAGGCGTAGTCCGCCGCCGAGTTCTCGATCGCCCGCATGGTGCCGCTCGCATACACCTCGTCGGGGATGGTCTCGCCCCGGCCGAGCCGGGACAGGCTCATCGTCAGGTCGGAGCCGAAGGTGGCGCGTCGCATCTCGATGTAGTCGACGGGGTCGGGGATGCGGTTCTGCGCGCCGTTGGCGAGCTCCCACAGCCAGCTGTCGATCATGTCGCCGACGGCCTTGCGGAACTTGGCCCGGGCGGTGTCGGAGAACGGGACGATGGTGCGCTGCCAGAGGTCGGCGAGGCCGGCTTCGAGGGCGTTGCGCGGCTCGAACGGGAGGCTGCCGTCGAGCGTCATCAGCGCGTACAGCCGCTCGTTGGCGGCTTTCGCGCCGAGCAGGTCGCGGGGGCGGCCGAAGACCGGCGGGTAGTAGTCGTCGGCGTAGGTGCCCCAGGTGAGCCAGGCGGAGCTGAGGTCGAGTTCGGCGGGGGTGCCGTCGGGGTCGATGCCGGCGGCGCAGAGCGGGAAGTCGTAGTCGCGGAGCTGCTGTTCGTTCCAGATGTCGGAGGCGGGGACGCCGGGCTCGGGGTCGAGCAGGCCGAACTCGCGGGCCCAGCGGACGACGTACTCGCGGGAGGCGTCCAGGTGCGGGTTGATCGAGACGGGGTACGGCATCGGGAAGTCGGGCATCAGCGACGGGCCGACCCTGCGGTGCGGGACGTTGGTGAAGCTGCGCAGGCCGCGGATGCCCGCGGCAAGGCGGATGTTGGCGGCGGAGGTGCCGAGGCCCTTGGGGCCGAGGACGGGGGCCGCGGCGCCGCCGCCGTTCATGTAGCGGCTGGAGCGCATGTGCCACTCGTGGCCGCCGGACTGCCAGTCCTGCATGCCCTTGACGTAGGCGAGGACGCGGGCGATCTCCTCCGGGCCGAGCGCGTACTCGGCGAACAGGCCGGGGAGTTCGGTCAGCGCGGTGTTCTCGAACTGCTGGAGCCGGGAGGTGAGCAGGTCGTTGACGGCGTCCGCGGCCTGCTGGGTGGAGCAGCCGAGGAAGGTCTCCAACACCAGGACGCCGTTGGAGAGTTCGCCCTCCTCCTGGATCTCGCGCTGGTACGAGAACAGGTCGTTGCGCAGGTGGACGCCGTCCGAGAAGGCGTCCCGCAGCACCCGCAGCGGCCGGGAGTACGCGACCGCCTCCGGCACCTCGGCGTGCGCGGCGTACTCGATCAAACCGGCCGACCAGGGGGCGCCGCCGACCTTGCGGCGCATCTCGATGTACTCGACGGGGTTGGAGATCCGGCCCTCGTTGATGTTGGAGAGCTCCCACAGGGACTCGTTCAGCAGGTGCCGGGTCGATTCGGCGAACCGGGCCCGCCAGTCGGCCGACATGTGCGGGACGGTGCGCTGCCACAGGTCCGCCAGGCCCGCCTCGACGGGGTTGGTGGGTTCGGGGAACCCGTCGGCGAGGTCCATCGGCATGAAGGCGGGCAGGCGGTCCAGGTAGGCCTTGCCGCCCTCGCGGTCGAGGGTGCGCTTGAAGATCTCCAGGAAGTGGTCGTCGAAGAAGAACACCCAGGTGTACCAGTCGGTGACGAGGTCGAGCGCCTCGCTGTCGCAGTCGGGGTGGGTGTACGAGCAGAGCAGCGCGTAGTCGTGCGAGTCGAGATCGTGCTCCTCCCAGATCCCCGAGCCCTCCAGCATGCCGAAGCCGCGCGCCCACTCCTTGGTGTGCACCCGCGCCTTCTCGTAGTGCGGGTTGATCCGCGCCGGGTACGGCACGTAGAAGTCCGGCAGTTCGAACGGCTGAGCCACTGGGTCCCGCCCCTTTTTCCGACCATCGACGACAGAGATTCGGCGCACATGCCTAACGAGCCCTCCGACCCTCGGTCACCCACCCCCGAATCCGCCGCCCACCCACCACAATCCACCCGAACGAGTGAACCGCTCGGGCCTCGCGCATGCGCACCCGTTTGTAATAGTTCCAGTCGTACACTGGCGGCATGAAGCCCACTCGCGCCGGAGGCACCGAGAACGTCTCCGTCTCCCTGCCCACCGACCTCCTGTCGGAGCTCCGCTCACGGGCCGGGCACCGCGGCGTGTCCGGTTACATCACCGAGGCCCTCCGTCATCAGCTCGCCATGGACGGCCTCGCCGACATCGTCGCGGCGCACGAGGCCGAGCACGGAGCGCTGACGGAGCAGGAAGTGGAGGAGGCCCGCCGCGAGCTGTTCGGAGCGGACGAGCATTCCCGGCAGACCGGCCGGGACGCTGCGTGAAGGACCAGCCCGCCCGTTCGCTGGTCCTCGACTCCCAGGCGTTCTCGCTCCTGCTCCGCAACGACCGCAGGATGGCGGCGCGCCTCGAAGCGTCCCGACAGTCGGGGGTCCCCGTCCTCGTCTCCGTCCTGACCATCGTCGAGGCGGTCCACGACCGGACGGACTCCGCCCGTCTGAACTGGCTCCTCTCCCGCCTGCGCGTGGAACCGGTCACCCAGGACGACTCGCTGACCGCCGTGGCGCTCCTTCGGGACGCCGGCGGCCTGCACGGGCACAAGTACGCCATCGACGCCCTCGTCGCAGCGCTCGCGCTCCGCGCCCCGGCCCCCGTTGTCGTCCTGACCTCCGACCGCGACGACTGGTCGAAGCTCTGCGGGAGCCGCGTGATCATCAGGGAGACTTGACCCGCCCGGCACTGTCGTGGCCGGGACGGCCGGGTCGTCAGGGCTGCCGAATGCTGAGCGTGGCCTCCCCGAAGTCCACGTTGTTCCACTCCAGTTGCCAGCCCCGGGCGGCGGCGAGGGCGGCGAGACCCTCCAGGCCGATGCCGCGGTAGTAGCGCCGGTGCACGGTCGTCGTGGGCACCAGGGCCCTGCCCTTGAACTTGTAGCGGTACTTGGCCTTGTTGAAGTCCAGGTTCTGCCGCACCACGCCCAGTCCGCGCTCGATGCCCCGGTCGAGTGCCCGCGCGGCCCAGGCCTCCCACTCCTCCCGGGTGCCGTGCCGCTCCAGGCGGTAGCGGCTGGGCGTGAGCACGAACTTGGAGGCGCCGGGCTCGGCGGTGCCGTCGAACGCCGACGATCCGTTGAGGAAGTCGTAGGTGATCCGGATCGGCAGCCAGAACCACTGCAGCCCGAACTGCAGCCACAGCCCGAGCGCGGAGCGCCGCCGCAACGGGCCGGTGTGCAGCCCGGGCGGCGCCGGCGGATGCCAGTCGCTCATCCGGATGCCTCCATGCGGTCCCCCATGCTGCGTCTCCCGTCTCCCCGCACCGCAGTTCGATGCTTCGAACACCAAGCGAAGCGTATCGTCCGCATCCAACAGGGCTCCGTTTGCCGCGATTTGCTGCGCGAAATCCCTTTTGATCTCGGTTCACCTTGCTGCCAACGCAGTTGATGAGGTGGGCTGCCGGTGGTCCAGGGGCGATCGACGCGGACATGCTGGATGCAGGCCGGAGCACGCAGGCCACGCTCCCCGGCACCCCGCAACCACCCTCGCCCTCGGAGGCCTTCATGAAGCGCGCCCTCACTCTCGCCGCCGTCGCCGCCGCGGCCCTGATCGCCGTCGTCCCGCAGGCCTCGGCCACCGCCGGGTCCGCCCCGCAGGGGCCGGCGGCGGTCGTGCCGGCGGACGCCGTGCTCAACGGCGACACCTCGTGGGGCGGCGCCTGCGAGACCCCGCACTGCGAGCCCTGGCAGTAGTCCCCCCGTTTCCGCCCCCTCGCCCCCGGGAGTTCCCATGCACGCTGTCACCGTCCAACGCCCTGTTGCCGAAGTCGAGTTCAGCCGCCGTGAGCTCCAGGTGCTGCACCTGGTCGGCGAAGGCGCCAGCTACGCGGCGATCGCCCGCCGGCTGGGGCTGAGCCCGCACACCGTCGACACCTATCTGCGCCGGATCCGCGCCAAGTCCGGTGTCAGCTCGCAGGTGCAGCTCGCCCTGCTGGCGTCCCGGCTGCCCGCGCAGGCCGCGTAGCGATCAAGGGGTGTACCCAGCTGCACCCCGGTCGGGCAGGTGGGTGCAGTGGAACGGACGCGCCGGAACGGGATCGTCGTGGGTGACACCACGATCCGTCCCGAGAGGCGAACTCCGATGCACGAAGAACGGCCCACCTGGTTCGGTCCGGCCGCCCTGTTCCTCTCGGTGGCCTTCCCGGCCGCCGGGATGCTGGGCTCGCTCCAGCCGTACACCGGCCTGCCCGACGAGGTCCTCCAACTGACCCAGTTCGGACCGGCGTTGGGCGTGGCCGCGGTCGCCCTGTGGCGGCCCGCGCAGGTGCGGAGCCTGCTGGCGGCCGGCCACGCGGGCGGACCTCGCGGCCCGCGCGGCAAGCTGCTGCTCAGCGCGTTGTCCATCACGGCGCTGGCGGTGGCCGGCGCACTGCTGCTGCACGGCGGCGTCGCGGCACGCGATCCGGGCGCGCTGGCCGCGCCGTTCGGAGTGATCGTCGCGGCCCAACTGCTCGGCGCCTGCGGCGAGGAGATCGGCTGGCGCTGCCTGTTGCAGCCGCTGCTGCGCACCCGTTTCGGTCCGATCGCCTCGTCCGTGACGGTGGGCCTGCTGTGGGGCGCCTGGCACGTGCAGGTGTTCACGCAGGCCCCGGCGTTCGCAGTCGGGTTCCTGGCGGCGGCGGTCGCCATGTCGGTGCTGCTGGGCCTGGCCTGCGAGCGGATCGGTTCGCACCGGCTGCTGCTCGCCGGCGGCTTCCACACCCTGGTGAACCTGGGCATGCTGCTGTTCCTGGACGAGGAGTCCGGCGCGGTGGAGCCGATGGTGCTGTTCGGCGCGGCGAGCGTGCTGGTCGCGCTGCCCTGGGTCCTGGCCGACCGCCGCCCGGCGCACACGGATAGGCTCGCCACGACATGACGGATCGACAGAATCGTTTCGCCGGGCCGCCCGTCGCCCTCTGGCGCTGCTCGCGGCTGTCGCTGGCCTCCCTGGTGACGTCGCTGCGCTCGCTCGCGGTGCTCGGCGCACTGGCCCTGCTGCCGGTCGGCGTGGGCCTGTGGCTGCTGCCGCCCACCGCCCGGATGCTGCGCCGGGCCGCGGACCAGGAGCGCGAGCGCACCGCCCGCTGGACGGGCACCGTGCTCGACGCGCCGGAGCCGCCGCCCGACGCGTGGACCGTCACCGGCCGGGCCGCGGCGGTGCTCGGCTCGACCGCGTTCTGGCGGGACCTCGCCTGGTGCTGCTTCGGCCCGTGCAGCGCCGGCCTGCTGGTCGCCGTCCCGCCGACGCTGGTCGGCCACGGCCTGTTCGGCGTGCTGGTGGAGCCGTTCGTGTGGCGGCACCTCGGCCCGGGCAACCAGTACGGATTCCTGCCGGTGGGCTCCACCGGCGCCATGCTCGCCGCCGTCGCCCTCGGCCTCGGCTACATCGCGGCCGGCCTGTGGCTGGCCGTCCCGCTGCTGGTCCGCTACGGCAAGTGGACCGGGCGGCTGCTGGGCGACCCGTACGCGACCCGGCTGGAGCGGCGGATCGGCGAGCTGACGGACAGCCGGGCCGACGCGCTGGACACCCAGGCCGCCGAACTGCGCCGGATCGAACGCGACCTGCACGACGGCGCGCAGGCCCGGCTGGTCGCCCTCGGCCTGACCATCGACCGAGCCGAGCGCCTGCTGGAGAGCGACCCGGCGGCGGCCCGCCTGCTGCTCGGCGAGGTCCGGGCCGGCTCCCAGCGGGCCCTGCAGGAGCTGCGCGACCTGGTGCACGGCATCCTGCCGCCGGTGCTCGCCGACCGCGGCCTGCCCGACGCCCTCCGCTCGCTCGCCCTGGACGCCTTCCTGGACGTCGAGGTGGACGCCGAACTGCCCGGCCGGCTGCCCGCCGCCGTCGAGGGCGCCGCCTACTTCGCGATCGCCGAACTGCTCGCCAACGCGGGCAAGCACTCCGGCGGCAGCACCGTGCGGATCCGGCTGCGCTGCACCGGCGACCTGCTGCGGGCCACCGTCACCGACGACGGCCGCGGCGGCGCCGACCCGGAGCGCGGCACCGGCCTGGCCGGGGTGCGCCGCCGACTGGCCGCCTTCGACGGCACCCTCGCCCTGGTCAGCCCGCCGGGCGGACCGACCACCGCGACCCTGGAGCTCCCGTGCGCGTCGTCCTCGCCGAAGACCTCTTCCTCCTCCGTGACGGCCTGAGCCGCACCCTCGCCGAGCACGGCTTCGAGGTCGCCGCCGCCGTCGAGAGCGGCCCCGAACTGCTGCGCGCCCTGCGGGAGTTGAACCCGGACGTGGCCGTGGTCGACATCCGCCTGCCGCCCACCCACACCGACGAGGGCCTGCAGGCCGCACTGACCGTCCGCCGGGAGCGGCCCGCGCTGCCGGTGCTGGTGCTGTCCCAGTACGTGGAGCAGCTGTACGCGCAGGAGCTGCTCGCGGACGGGCAGGGCGCGGTCGGCTACCTGCTCAAGGACCGGGTCACGCACACCGCGCAGTTCATCGACGCCGTCCGCACCGTCGCCTCCGGAGGCACCGTGATGGACCCCCAGGTGATCGCCCGCCTGATGGCCCGCTCCACCGCCCGGGGCACCACCGCCGAACTCTCGCCCCGCGAGCTCGACGTGCTGCGGCTGATGGCCGAGGGCCGCTCCAACGCCGCCGTGATGGCCGAACTCCACATCAGCGAGAGCGCGGTGGCCAAGCACACCGCCGCGATCTTCGCCAAGCTCCGGATCGACAACACGCCGGACGCGAACCGCCGGGTGCTGGCCGTGCTCGCCTACCTGAAGCGCTGACGGGCCGCTGACGGGCGCGGCGGCCCCGGGCTCGTAGAGTCTGAAGGTCGCCGCCCGCCGAACCCGGAGGTCTCCTTGCTCGCCGAACCGTCCGCCGCGCCGTCCTCGCCGCCCGCCACGGGCGAGCGGACCGGCGGCCGGGAGGCGTTCTTCGACAACGCCAAGCTGCTGGCCCTGGTCCTGGTGGTGTGCGGGCACTTCTGGGAGCCGCTCGCCCGGCAGCCCGGCAACCGGGCGGTGCACGCCGCGTACCTGCTGGTGTACGCCTTCCACATGCCGGTGTTCGTGTTCGTCTCCGGCTGGTTCTCCCGCTCCTTCACCGCCCGGCCGCAGCAACTGAACCGGCTGATCGGCGGCGTCCTGGTGCCCTACCTGCTGTGGACGACGCTGCTCGGCGGGTACACGTCCTGGCTGGACGGCCGCCCGTTCGCACCGGACCTGCTCACGCCCGCCTGGGTGACGTGGTTCCTGCTGTCGCTGTTCCTGTGGCGGCTGAGCGCCCCGCTGTGGCGGCAGGTGCGCGCACCCGTCACCGTGGCCGTCGCGATCTCGCTGCTCGCCGGGGCGCTCCCGCTGACCCCGCAGCTGTCGATCGGCCGGACCCTGCAGTTCCTGCCGTTCTTCGTCGCCGGCCTCACCCTCGACCGCGACCGGGTGCTCGCCCTGCGCGGCCGCCGCGCCCTGCGGGTGCCAGCCGCCGTGCTGTTCGCGCTCGCCGCCGTCGCCGCGTACTGGGCGGCGCCGCGCCTGGACGCCGCCTGGCTGTACCGCAGCGCGAGCGCCGCCGGCCTGCACTCCGGCTACCTGCGCTGGGCGGCCCTCTCGCTGGCCGTCAACGCCGCCGGGGCGCTGCTCGGCGCGGCCTTCCTCGCCCTCACGCCGACCCGCCGCGGCTGGTTCACCGCCCTCGGCGCGGCCGGCATGTCCGCCTTCCTGGTGCACCCGTTCCTGCAGCTCGCCATGGTCCACAGCGGCGCCTACGCCGGAGGGTTCCTCGCCTCCCCCGCCGGCCGGCTCGCCCTCACCGCCGGCGCCGCCGCACTCGCCCTGCTGCTCTCCACTCCCCCGGTCACCCGCCCGCTGCGCCCGCTGCTGGCCCCGCGCCTGGGTCTGCTGCTGCGCCGGTAGCCGCGTTCGTCCGGGCGGTTCGCGGAACCGCGCCGTCGGCGTACGGCCGGTCGCTAAGCTGCCGGGGCGGCGGTGGAGCGATCACGGAGGAACGGCTTGCAGGGCGAGTGGATCAGGGTGCCGGTCGGCGACGACTCCGCCCGGTGGACCACCCGGGGCGAGTGCCGGCGGGTCCTGCTGGTGGTGCACAACGTCACCGCGGCGACCCGGCTGCTCGACGTGGTCGGCCTGTTCCGCGACGACCTGCGGGTGCAGCTGCTGGCCACCTGCCCGGGCAGCTCGCCGTTCCGCGCCGGCCTGTCCGAACTCCTCACCGCGCTGGGCATCCCGGTCGTCCCCTGGGAGCAGGCGCTGTCGCTCGCGCCCGAGTTGGCGATATCGGCCAGCTTCGGCGGCCAACTCCACGAATTGAATGGACAGTTGGCCGTCCTCTCGCACGGCGTTGGCTACAATAAGAAGCTCGCCACACCGGACACCGGACACCGGACACCGGACACCGGACACCGGACACCGGACGGCCGAGGTGCCGACGTTCGGCATGTCCCGGGAATGGCTGCTGCACGAGGGCGTGCCGGTCGCCGATGCGCTGGTGCTGTCCCACCCCGACCAGTTCGTCCGACTCGCGGCGGCCTGCCCGGAGGCGGCGCACACGGCGGTGCTCGGCGGTGACCCGTGCTTCGACCGGATCCTCGCGGCCCGCCCCCGCCGGGAGGCGTTCCGCCGGGCGTTCGGAGTGCGTACGGGCCGGCGGCTGCTGGTACTGAACTCGACCTGGAACCCGTCCTCGCTGTTCGGCGACGGCGGCCCGGAGGACGTCCTGCCGCTGCTGCTGTCCCGGCTGCCCGAGCTGCCACTGGACGAGTACCGCGTCGCCGTGGTGCTGCACCCCAACGTCTGGCACGGCCACGGCCCGGGGCAGGTCCGCCTGTGGCTGGACGGCGCGCGCCGGGCCGGGCTGACGCTGGTCGATCCGGTCGCGGACTGGCGGCAGGCGCTGATCGCCGCCGACGCCGTGATCGGCGACTTCGGCTCGGTGAGCTACTACGCGGCGGCGCTCGGCACCCCGGTGCTGCTGGCGGCGGCAGGGGCGTCGGTGCTGGACGAGGGGTCGCAGGTCGCCGCGTTCGTCCGGGACGCCCCGAAGCTGGATCCGCACGCGGCGCTCGGCCCGCAGCTGGCCCGGCTGCTCGAACGGGGCCGGGTGCCGGTCGGCCCGGCCGAGTCGACCACCTCCTGCCCGGGCGGGTCGGCGGCCCTGCTCCGCGCCCTGTTCTACCGCTGCCTGGACCTGCCCGAGCCGCCCGCGCCCGCCCTGCTCGACCTGCTGGCGCTGCCCGACCACCAGCCGTCCGAGGTGACGGCCCCCGTCCGCGCGCTGACCCGCGTCCTGCCGGACGGCGCGGTGGAGGTGCGCCGGTTCGCGGGCGCCCGCCACGAGCCGGACGGCCCCGGCGCAGGCCTACTGGTCGTCCACGAGGACACCCTCGACCCGAGCGTGCTGCCCCTCGCGGACGTGATCGTCCGGCACGGCGCCCCGACCGACCCCCGGCTCGGCCCGCCGCTCGCCTGGGCGAAGCGGACGCTGGCCCGGCACGGCGGCTGCACGCTGGCCGTCCAGGCGACCGGCCCGACCACCTGCACCGTCCGCCACCGCTCGGGCGCCGAACTGGAGTTGAGCACCGACTTCGACGGCCTCGACCCGCTCGCCGCCGCCTGCGCGCTCCTCGCCGCCGGCCCCGCCCCGGGGGTGCTGACGGTCCGCACCGGCGGGGCGGTTCACCGGGTGACGGTCACTCGCCCTCGTTGACGCACAGCGAGCGCAGCACCGCGATCGGCATCAGGTGGAACACCGCGCCGCCACGCTCCAGCAGCGCCCCGGCCTCGTCCAGCAGCGGCAGCGCCTGCGGCCCGCGGCCCTGGTCGAGGAGGGTCTGCGCCAGGTCGGTCAGCGCCCGGGCGGCGTTGTAGTCCTCGCCGGTGCCCCGGAAGAACGCCACCGCCTGCTCGATCGACGCCCGGGCCTCCTCGAACCGTCCCGCCCCGCGCAGCGCCCGGCCGCGGTGCCGGGCGAGCAGCGCGCGGGCCCGCGGCAGGTCGGCCCGCCCGCTGTCCCCGGCCCCGATCCCGTCCAGCAGCCCGGCGGCCTCCTCGAAACAGGCGAGCGCCTCGGTGTACCGCCACTGCCGCAGCCGCAGCAGCCCGAGAGTCTCCACGGCAGTGGCCTGCCCGCGCAGGTGCCCGACCTCCCGCTCGGCCTCGGCGGCCAGTTCGAGCTGCTGCTCGGCCTCGCCGTACTCCTGCAACTCGGTGAGCGCCAGCGCGAGTTGGACGTGCATTCGGGCCGCCGTCCGGCCGTCCGCAGCGGCCCGCGCCCCGGCCCGCAGGGCGGGCAGCAGCTCGTCGTGCCGACCCGCCTTCAACTGGACCGCCCACAGCGCCTCGACCAGCTGGCAGACCAGCTCGGGCGCGGCGAACTCCTCGGCGGCGGCCACCGCCTCCACCAGGTTGGGCAGTTCGGCGCCGAGCGCCGCCAGCGCCTCGGCCTCCCCGGGGTAGCCGTCCGGCCCGAGCTCCGCGTACAGCGGCCCGAGGTGCCAACGCTGCGGCAGCGCCGCGTGGTCGGCACGGACGGCGAGCCGCAGGTAGTGCTCGACGGTGCGCCGCACGGCCCCGGCGCAGGCCGCCAGCCCGTCCTCCCGGACGGCGAGCTCCTCGGCGTGCCGACGGACGGCCGGCCGGTAGCGGTGACGGCCGTCGAGGGCGGTCTCCAGCAGTCCGGCGTCGGCGAGTTCCGCCAGCGCCTCGGCGGCCGCCGACTCGGTCAGTCCGCTGGCGGCCGCGGCGGCGGCCGGTCCGATCGCCGGCCACCGGCGCAGCGCGCAACTCCGGTACACCAGCGCGGAATCGGGGGCGACCCGGGCGTACCGGTCGGCGGTGGCGGCCTGCACCGGGTCGGCCGGGAACGCCCCGCCGAGCGCCCTGGGCACGGCGTCGCCGAGCACCGGCGCGGCGGCCCGCAGCGCGAACGGCGAGCCGGCGCAGCGCTCCAGCACCCCGGGCAGGGCGGCCTTGGCGGCGCCGACGGCGTGCTTCCCGGCCAGGTCGGTGAGCAGCCGGCGGGCGTCCTTGTCGGCCAGCGGCCCGACGGGGACGTTCAGCATGTCCAGCCCGGCCAGCGGCCGGCGCGCGGTGACGACGGTGACCACGCCGGGCGCGGCGGTCAGCAGCGGCCGCACCTGGGCGGCCGTGTGAGCGTGGTCCAGGACCACCAACATCCTTTTGCCGCCCACCAGTTGGGCGAAGCGCTCGGCGCGGTCCTGGACGGTGGCGGGCATCCGGTCGGCGGGCACGCCGAGCTTCTGCAGGAAGCGGCGCAGCACGATCGCCGGGTCGGCGGCGCCCTGCGGTCCGGCGGCGCGCAGGTCGGCGTACAGCTGCCCGTCGGGGAAGCGGTGGGCCTCCCGGCCGCCCCAGTGGATCGCGACGGCGCTGGTGCCGATGCCGTCCGGGCCGTGCAGCAGCACCTGCCGGGGCCGCCCGTCGGCCTTCCGCCCGGCCTCCTTGTCGAGCGCGGTCAGCGGGCCCTTGCGGTCGGTGAAGTACCGGGTCGAGGCGGGCAGCAGCCGCGGCGCCTCCTGCGCGGCCTTCTCGTCCCCGTCGGCCAGGCCGTTCAGCCAGGCGGCCAGCGCCCGGGCCTGCGCCGGATCCCGGCGGGCGCCCTCGACCAGCAGCCGGGCCAGCTCCTCCCGCTCCTCGTCCCCCGAGGGCAGCGCGAGCTGGCGGCCGGTGACCCGCTGAGCAAGGTTGCCGATCGACTCCCACGCCCACTTCCCGGCCTCCCCGGCCATCGCCGACCCGACCGCGCTCAGCACCCCCGCGACCGCCGTGACCGACAGCGGATCGATCATGCCCACCCCTCAAAACCGTGCGCGCCGCACCCCACCTGACGCGCCAACGGTAGCCTGCACACCCCCCTCCGTCAGCCCACCCACGCCACCCCACCCACCCCGGGAACGCCCGCCCGAGACAGACAGATCACGTACATCTCCCGCCCCAGGCCGACGCCGCGCCCGCCGCCCGATTCGCCCCGACAACGCAAGAAGTCCCGCCCGGTAACCCGGGCGGGACTTCTGTTGGTGGAGCTGAGGGGATTCGAACCCCTGACCCCCTCGATGCGAACGAGGTGCGCTACCGGACTGCGCCACAGCCCCAACAAGAAAGAACTCTATCACCCCTGGAGAGGTACTCATGACCATGGTCGCCGGACCCCGTGACACCACGTTCGACCCCCGCCCCAGCTGCCCCGCCCAGACCGAGCGAGCGCGGGGAAGCCGCCGGAAGACCGCGCCTGCGGCGGGCGAACCCTCGCAACGGCGACAGCCCGTGGCCGGCCACCGGACGACCAGCCCGCACCGAGGCCGCCGCGTGCCGCGAGCCATCGCAAGCGGCCGTCCAACCCCCCGCCATCGCGAGAGTCCCCGGCACCTGGCCGCTGCGAGCCCACACGGAAACGAAAGCCCGCCGGCGGGCCAGCCACCGCCTGCACCCTCATCTCGCCTGCGGCCCGACCCCCACTGCCTCGGAAAGTGCCCCACCACCGACCCGCGCGCACCGTCCGTCCCGGCCGCACCTCAGCAGGCGGGTGCACGGGTGGGTGGGTGGGCGCAGGGGCCCTACTCGTTCGCGGCCCGCGGCGGCCGGTACTCCTGCGCCGCCTGCGCCCCCGTCTCGCCGTACTGGTCGAAGAGCGGCGTGGCGGGCCGCCCGGAGTCCCAGGTGCCGGGGCCGGAGAGGTCGAGGCCCCGGGGCACCCGGGGGGCGACGGGGGCGGTGACGTAGGTGGGGAGCGGAACGGGCACCGGCTCCCAGGAGTCGGGCCCGGCCGCCGCGCGTTCGCGGACGCCGTCGACCCACTCCTCGTGCTCGGTCGCGTCGGCGAGGGCGCTGGCCCGGGTGGCGGGCTCGGTGGCCACGTCGGTGGGCTGGGGCGCGGTCGCGGGTTCGGCGGCGCGGGCGCGCTCGCGTTCGCGCAGGCGCTCGGCGGCCTGCGCGGCCCGGGCCCGGTCGAACTTGACCTCGTAGCGCTGCCGTTCGAGCCGCCGCAGGTGCCCGATGTAGAGGGTGAGCAGGATGCCGGGCACGGCCGGCACCCAGAGGAACGCGAAACCGGCGACGGCCGCGACGACCGCGCCGAGCGCGAAGGCGAGGAACAGCAGGGTGACCATCCGCCGCCGCCGGGCCAGCAGGCGGGCCCGCCGCTCGGCGGAGCGCCGCTCGTCCTGCTCCCCCCGCTCGCGCCCGCGATTCCCGCCCGCCTCGACAGCCGGCGCGGTCTCCGCCACCGAAGCCGGCGAAGCAGCCGGGACGGCCGGAACGACCGGACCAGCCGGCACGGCCGGAGCCGACGCAGGCTCCGGTTCCGCGGGATCGACGACGGCCCCGTCCGGTTCCCCGGCGGGGTCTTGCTGGTCGGCGGTCTGTTCGCCGAGGGCTCGGGCCGCGCGCCGTTCCATGGCCGATCGTCCGGCCAGCAGGCGGATCGCGGTACTGAAGCGTTCCGTCGGACGCGACTCGTTGAGCTCGTCCTGCCTGCGGAGCCACATCGGCACCAGATAGGCGGCCCAGGCCCCTACGATGACCGCGTAGATAAGGCCGCTGCTGCTCACGTTTCACACGGTACGGGCGCGGGGTAAGGCGCTGCAGCAATTTGGGACGGCGTGTCGTCCGATCAAGCTGATTCTCAGACTATTTTGCCGGTATTTGTGACGGCTCGCCCCGGCCCGGCAGGCCCACCGATGCCATATCGATATCTATTTTTCGAACACTTATTCAATTTCCCTGTGCCGGCCCGCTCCTGAGCGAGCGCCAGCGCCGCAGCAGCCCGTCGGCGGCCTCGTCGGCGGTGAGCGCGTAGACCAGGTGGTCGCGCCAGTCGCCGTCGATGTGCAGATAGCGGGGGCGCATTCCCTCGGAGCGGAAGCCGAGTTTCTCCACCACCCGGCGGCTGGGCCGGTTCTCGGGGCGGATGCAGACCTCGACCCGGTGCAGTCCGAGGTCGCGGAAGCAGTGGTCGACGGCGAGCGCGACGGCGGTGGGCATGATGCCCCGGCCGGCCACGGCCTCGTCCACCCAGTAGCCGACGTTGGCGGAGCACATCGAGCCCCAGGTGATCCCGCCGACGGTCAACTGGCCGACCAGGCGGCCCTGGTGGAGGACGACGAAGGGCAGCATCCGGCCGGCGGCGGCCTCCGCGCGCAGGTAGCGGACCATCTGCCGGAAGGTGGGGCGGGGCAGCGGGGCGCGGCCGGGCGGGACGGGCGGGACGGTGGCCTCCCAGCGGCGCAGCCAGTCGCGGTTGCGGCGGCTGACCTCCTGCCATTCGGCCTGGTCGCGGCGGCGGATGGGCCGCAGCACGATGTCTCCCTCGGCCAGCTCGACCGGCCAGCCCGCGTTCAGTGCGCACCGCCCGCGGGTCGCGGGTGGTCGCCGCCGGCGAGTTGGTCGACGGCGTGCGGCAGCAGCGGGGCGAGGACGGCGAGGCCGTCGCGGACGCCGCCGGTGGAGCCGGGCAGGTTGACGATCAGGGTGCGTCCGGCGCAGCCCGCCAGGCCCCGGGAGAGCGCCGAGGTGGGGACCTTCTCGCGGCCGTACGCGCGGATCGCCTCGGGGATGCCGGGGATCGGGCGGTCGATCACCCGGGCGGTCATCTCGGGGGTGAGGTCCTGCGGGGAGATGCCGGTGCCGCCGGTGGTGAGCACCACGTCGTACCCGGCGGCGACGGCTTCGCGCAGCACGGCCTCGACGGGGTCGCCGTCGGGGACGACCGTCGGGCCGTCGACCGTGAAGCCCAGCTCGCGCAGGCCGGCGACCAGCAGCGGCCCGCCCCGGTCCTGGTAGACGCCGGCGGCGGCCCGGTTGGAGACGGTGACGGCGAGCGCCTTCACTGCTCGCCCTCCCGCACCCAGTCGCCGCTCTTGCCGCCGGTCTTGCTGAGCACCCGGACGTCCTCGATGGCGGCGGCCTTGTCGACGGCCTTGACCATGTCGATGACGGTGAGCGCGGCGGTGGCGACGGCGGTGAGCGCCTCCATCTCGACGCCGGTGCGGTCGGCGGTGCGGACGGTGGCGGTGATCTCGACGGCGGTGTCGGTGACCGCGAGGTCGACGGTGGTGCCGGTGAGCGCGATGGGGTGGCAGAGCGGGATCAGGTCGGGCGTCCGCTTGGCGCCCATGATGCCGGCGATCCGGGCCACGGCGAGCGCGTCGCCCTTGGGGACGCCCTCGCCGCGCAGCAGTTCGACCACCCGGGGGGCGACCCGGACGCGTCCGGCCGCCACCGCGACCCGGGTGGTGGCGGCCTTCTCGGAGACGTCGACCATCCGGGCGGCGCCGGTGTGGTCGACGTGCGTGAGGCGGTCGCCGGGGGGTGTGTCGGTCACGAATGGGCTCCAGTAACACGGTGCGAATCTCGCGCTACGGTACCGCCCCGTACGGGTCAGTCCGTGAGAAGGACCACATCGACGGTGCTGCCGGCCGGCAGGGCGGTGGTCTCCTCGGGCACCGTGATCAGGCAGTCCGCCTGCGCCAGCGCCCCGACCAGGTGCGATCCTTCGCCCCCGACCGGACTGACGGTGCCGTCCGCCGGGCGGTAGCGGCCGCGCAGGTACTGGCGGCGTCCGGCCGGGGAGCGCAGCGAGGCGGTGGTGGCGGCGCGCACCACGGGGCGGTGCACGTCGGCGGCGCCGAGCATGGTGCGGATGACGGGGCGGACGAACAACTCGAAGGAGATGTAGGCGCTCACGGGGTTTCCGGGGAGCGCGAGCAGCGGAATGCCCCGGTCGCCGCCGATCCGGCCGTAGCCCTGCGGCTTGCCGGGCTGCATCCGCAGCCGCCGGAAGTCCACTCCGGCGTAGTCGGCGAACACCTCCTTGACCACGTCGTACGCGCCAACCGAGACCCCGCCGCTGGTGACGATCAGGTCGGCCCGACCGAGCTGATCCTCCAGTACCGCGCGGAGAGTTGACGCGTCGTCGGGTACGCCGCCGACCCGGTAGGCGACCGCGCCGGCGGCGATCGCGGCGGCAGTCAGGGTGAAGGAGTTGGAGTCGTGGATCAGGCCGGGGCCGGTCTCCTCGCCGGGCTGGACGAGTTCGCTGCCGGTCGACAGCACCACCACCCGGGGGCGGGGGCGGACCCGGACGGTGGCGCGGCCGATCGCGGCCAGCAGGCCGAGCTGGGTGGGGCCGAGGACGGCGCCGGCCTCCAGCACGGTGTCTCCGGCGGTGACGTCGCTGCCCCGGCGGCGGATGAACGCGCCCTCGGCGACCGGGCGCAGCACCCGCACCTCCGCGCCGCCGTCGCCGCCCTCGCCGGTGCCCATGGCGTCGGCGGCCTGCCCGGTGCCGGCACCGCCGTCGGTCCACTCGACCGGGGCGACGGCCTCGGCGCCGGGCGGGACGGGGGCGCCGGTCATGATCCGGGCGGCCTGTCCGGGGCCGACCTTCGGCAGTTCGCCGGTGCCGGCCGCGATGTCGCCGACCACGGCGAGCACCGACGGGTACTGCTCGGTGGCGCGCACGGTGTCGGCGGTGCGCACCGCGTAGCCGTCCATCGAGCTGTTGTCGAACGGCGGCAGGTCGGCGCCGGCCCGCACGTCCTCGGCGAGCCGGCAGCCCTGGGCGTCCAGCAGTTTGAGCTCGATGGGCGGCAGCGGGGCCGCGGCGAACAGCACGTCGGCGAGGTGCTCGTCGACGCTCCACAGGCGCGGCGAGGCCGGGGAGCCGGCGCCCTCGTCGCAGGGGTCGTGCTTCCCGGTCATCGCCTCACACTCGCCTTCGTGGTGGGTCAGCCCTGCATCTCGTCGGCCACGAACTGCCGCAGCCAGGTGCGGAATTCGGGGCCGAGGTCGTCGCGCTCGGCGGCCAGCCGGACGATCGCCCGCAGGTAGTCGGCGCGGTCGCCGGTGTCGTAGCGGCGGCCCTTGAACAGCACACCGTAGACCGGGCCGCCGGCGCTCTCGTCGCGGGTGGCGAGTTCGCGCAGGGCGTCGGTCAGCTGGATCTCGCCGCCGCGGCCGGGCGGGGTCTCGCGCAGCACGTCGAACACGGCCGGGTCGAGCACGTAGCGGCCGATGACGGCGTAGTTGGACGGGGCGTCCGCGGTGTCGGGCTTCTCGACCAGGTCGGTCACCTGGAAGACGTCCTCGCCGAAGCCGTTGGGCTTGACGGCGGCGCAGCCGTAGAGGTGGATCTGCGCGGGGTCGACCTCCATCAGCGCGACCACGGAGCCGCCGAGTTCCTGCTGCACCTCGATCATGCGGGCCAGCAGCGGGTCCCGGGGGTCGATCAGGTCGTCGCCCAGCAGGACGGCGAACGGCTGGCCGGCGACGTGCTGTTCGGCGACCGAGACGGCGTGGCCGAGGCCCTTCGGGTCGCCCTGGCGGACGTAGTGCATGTTCGCCAGCTGCACGGACTCCTGGACGCGGCGCAGGCGGTCGTGGTCTCCCTTGCGGGTGAGCAGCTCCTCCAGCTCGTAGGCGCGGTCGAAGTGGTCTTCCAGAGCACGCTTGTTGCGACCGGTGACCATCAGTATGTCGGACAGGCCGGCGGAGGCGGCCTCCTCCACGACGTACTGGATGGCCGGCTTGTCGACGACCGGGAGCATCTCCTTCGGCGTGGCCTTGGTGGCGGGGAGGAACCTGGTGCCGAGGCCGGCAGCGGGGACGACTGCCTTGGTGACCGGCGTGCGGGCGTGCTTGTTCGTCATGCGTCGACCTTACTAAGGCAGGGATTCCACCCTGCTGAGAGGCGGGTGAATCGGTTCTCAGGGCCTGTCACCGGTCGTGAGGGGGCCGACGGTGGTCGCACGCGGGGTGAGGGGCTCCCCGGCGGGGCCGAGAGACACCTTACCGGGCACGGATGACGCGTCCGAGCCGCTCGACCCGGGCGGGACGGGCGGCGCGGGGCGCCAGCAGTCGCCGCCGGCAGCCCTGGCCTCGGCGAGGGCGCGGTCGGCGGCCCGCAGCAGGACCGCGGCGTGGGCGCCGTCCCGGGGCAGCACGGCCAGGCCGATCGCGGCGGTCAGCCCGCTGCGGGCCTCCGGGTCGGCGGGCTCGCCCGGGTGACGGTCCGTCAGGCGGTGGCGGCGCACCGACCAGCACAGCCGCTCGGCGACCTGCGCGGCGCCCTCCGGGGCGGTGTCGGGCAGCAGCACCAGGAACTCCTCGCCGCCGTATCGTCCCAGCGTGTCGCTGCTGCGGATCTCCACGGCCAGCCGCTGGGCGAGGTCGCGCAGCATGCCGTTGGCGCGGGAGCGGCCGTGCTCGGCGACCAGTGCCTCGAAGCCGACCAGCTCCACCATCAGCACCGACAGCGGGCGCGGCTCGGCGGCGGCCGCCTCGGCCCGGCGGGCCCGTTCGATCTCCTGGTCGAGGGTGAGCTGCAGGTGCCGGTAGTTCCACACCCCGGTGAGCGGGTCGCAGGACGCGGTGCGGCGCAACTCGTCCCGTTCCGCCACCAGTTCCGCGATCTTCGCCAGAAGTTCCGCCTCCCGGCCGCCGCACCCGCCCCCGGCCCGGCGGCGGCGCAGCACCGTGACGCCGGCGGCGACCGGGGCGGCCGCGCCGAGCACGGCCAGGGCCTGGAGCAGGAGCGGGGTGGACATGCGGCGGCCTCGACGTGTCAGGCTCGTGTCACTGCGAACGACAGAGCTGAAGGGATACGGGTGGTGTCTGCGGATCAGCTGTCCAACGACAAGGCGGCGCTGAGGTCACGGCTGCTCGCCGAACGAAGGGCCCTCACCGCCGAACAGCGGGCCTCGGCGGCGGCGGGGATCGCGGCGCACGCGACGGAGCTGGTGCCCGCGGGCGGCACCGTCGCCGCGTACGTCTCGGTCGGCGCGGAGCCCGGCACCCGGCCGCTGCTTGCCGCGCTGGCCGCCGCCGGGGCCCGCGTCCTGCTGCCCGTCCTGCTGCCCGACAACGACCTGGACTGGGCCCCCTACGAGAGCGAGGCCCGGCTCGCACCCGCCGGACGGGGTCTGCTCGAACCCCTCGCCGAGCGCCTCGGCCCCGACGCCGTCCGCACCGCCGACGTCGTCCTGCTGCCCGGCCTCGCCGTCGACACCCGCGGCATCCGCCTCGGCCGCGGCGGGGGCTCCTACGACCGCGTCCTCGCCCGCCTCGCCCGCGCCGGGGCCCGCCCCCTGCTCGCCACCCTCCTCTACCCGCACGAGCTCCTGCCCGCCGTCCCCGCCGAGCCGCACGACCTCCCGGTCCACGCGGTGATCACCCCGGCCGGGATCACCCGCTTCGCGGCCTGACCCGGGGAAGGACCGAGGACCGACGGGGCGCGAGGGAAGAGGAACGGAGAGACAGCGCGGCCCGGAACGGAATCGACACGCAGCAGCAGGCCGGGGGCCGGGACCGCCGAGCCGGGCCCCCGGCGGGCACGCCCCGCGCGCCAGGGCTTCGCCCGACCGCGCCCGACACGGAATCGGCGCGCAGCAGGCCGGGGACAGGGACCACCGAGCCAGGCCCC